>JAXIPK010000184.1:0-4014 GCA_045402975.1 Acidobacteriota bacterium | reverse complement strand
GGGCTGGTAGCTCATGCGCGTGCGCCTCCGTTCGAGCCCAGCCAGCCGCGCAGCGCCGCGGTGTGCGCCGGGCTGGTGCCGCAGCAACCGCCGACAATCGTCGCTCCGCTTTCGCGCCAGCGCCGCGCTTCCTCGACGTAGCGCTCCGGCGGCCACTCCTCGCTGTCGGTGAATTGCGGGAAGAACTCGAACTTCCAGCTCGGCGGCGAGAAGCGCCCGATGTGCGCGTAGCCGCCGAAGGGCAGCGAGGTGAGCTTTTTCATCTTTGCCAACGCCTGCGTCACGTCGCCCGGCGGCGCGCAGTTCACCAGCACCGCCTTCGCGCCCGCCTTCTCCATTTCCTTGACTGAGTCGGCCAGCGGCTCCCGGCTCAGCAGCTCGCCTTCCGGCCCCAGCACGAAGCTCGCCCAGAACGGCAGCCCCACCGCCGCGCAGGCCGCCGCCGCGGCTTTGGCTTCCGCGATGTTGTTCATGCTCTCCAGCAACACGAGGTCGACCTTCTCTTCAGCGAACAATCCTGCCAGCTCGCCGTGTTCCTGGCGGGCTTTCTCTGCTGCCGGGGCCAGGTCGGGCCGGAAACAGTGCTCCAGCGGCGAGAGCACACCGGCAATCGCCACGCTCTTCTCGCGGCCGGCTTTCGCTCGCGCCTCGCGCGCCACTTTGACGCTGGTACGAATCAGCTTCGGCGTCAGCTCCGCCAGTCCCGGCGCGCCGATGTGGCCCATGTGCTCGCGGTTGCGGAAGACGTTGAGAAAAATGCGCGGGTTGAGCTGGAAGGTGTTGGTACGGATGACGTCCGCGCCCGCCGCCAGATACTCTTCGTGCAGTTGCTGCACCTTGTCGGCGTCAGTCAGGAGGCCGTGCTTGCGCCATCTCACCCCGCGCCGCACCAGCTCCGTCCCGTTGGCGCCGTCCAGCAGGATGGGTTGGCGCTTCTCTAGCCGTGCTTGGAGTTGCTCGTACATGGAATGAGCGGCGGATTCTACCAGAGAGGCGCGTGCTGCGCCAGCTAGCGCACGACGCCGTCGAGCGGGCTCGAAGCCGAGGCGTAGAGCTTCCTCTGAATTCGCCCGGCAAGGTAAGCCTTGCGGCCGGCGTCAACCGCTTGCTTCATCGCTTCCGCCATCAGCACCGTGTCTTTGGCTTCCGCGATGGCGGTGTTCATCAGCACGCCGTCGGCGCCCAGCTCCATCGCAATCGCCGCGTCCGACGCCGTCCCCACGCCCGCGTCCACGATGAGCGGCACGTCGGTGATCATCTCGCGCAGGATGCGCATACTGGCCTGGTTCTGAATCCCCATGCCGGAGCCGATGGGCGCCCCCAGCGGCATCACTGCCGCGGCGCCGGCGTCAATCAGCTTCTTCGCCACCACCAGGTCGTCGTTGGTGTAGGGCAGGACGACGAACCCTTCTTTGACCAACACGCGCGTGGCTTCAAGCAACTGCTCCGTGTCGGGAAACAGCGTCGCCTGATCGCCGATGACTTCGAGCTTCACCCAGTTCGAGAGCCCCACTTCCCTTCCCAGCCGCGCCGTGCGGATGGCTTCGTCCGCGTTGTAGCAGCCCGCGGTGTTGGGCAAAATGAAAAACTTCTGGCGGTCGATGTAGTCGAGCAGAGACTCCTTCGACTTGTCGGTCAGGTTCACCCGCCGCACCGCCACCGTCACCATCTCCGCGCCCGAGGCTTCGTGCGCCCGCACCATTTCCTGGGGCGAGCGGTATTTCCCCGTGCCCACAATCAGCCGCGAGCGAAACGCGCGCCCGGCGATGGTCAGTTGGTCGGTGGCAACGGCAGTTTGCGTGGTAGCCATGCGGTAAATTCTCCAACTCCATTCTACGGCGGGCTGTGACACGAACGCAATCGCCGCAGAGATCCGGCTAGGTGGACCGCGGCGCTTCCTCCGCGTACAACTTCGCCAGCAAGTCCTTGTACTGCTCTTCAATCATCCGCCGGCGCACTTTCTGTGTATAGGTCAACTGCCCGCCATCGAAGCTGAACTCCTGCTCCAGCACTGCGAAGCGCTTGATGCGCTCGAACTGCGCCAGGTGTCCGTTGACCCTTTCGATTTCGCCCTCGAACAAGGCGCGCACCTGTGGGTTGGCGACCAGCTTGGCGCGCGAACCGGCGCTGATCCCTTTCTCGCGGGCGAACTCTATCAGGTGGGGAAAGTTCGGCACCAGCAGCGCCACTACAAACCGCTGCCGATCCCCCACCAGGACGGCGTTCTGGATGTAAACGCTCTGCTTGAGCTCATTCTCGATAGGCTGCGGCGCGATGTACTTCCCGCCCGCGGTCTTGATCAGGTCCTTCTTACGGTCGGTGATGCTGAGGAAGCCCTCGGCGTCGAGCGAGCCGATATCGCCGGTGTGGAACCAGCCGTCGCGCAGCACTTCGCGGGTTTCCTCTTCCATCCGGTAGTAGCCCTTCATGATGTGCGGCCCGCGCGAGAGCACCTCGCCGTCTTCGGCGATCTTCACTTCCACGCCGCGGAGCGGTTGGCCGACGGTGCCCAGCTTGACCGCGCCGGGATGGTTCACGGAAATCACCGGCGAGGTTTCCGTCAGCCCATAGCCTTCGTAAATGTTGAGTCCGACGGCGTGCAGGTACTCGTTGATGCCGAGCGAGAGCGGCGCCCCGCCGGAGATGAAGTAGCACACGCGCCCGCCCAGCCCGGCCCGGACGTTGCGATAGACGAGCAGGTCCGCCAGCCAATAGCGCAACCGCAACCCGAGCGGCATCGGCCGCTGCGCCAGCCGAAAGGGCGTCGCTTCGCGGCCCACACCGACCGCCCACTCGAACACGCGCCGCAGTGGCGCCGGCTTGGCGGCGACGCGGCCCTGAATCCCGGCGTACAGCTTCTCGAAGAAGCGCGGCACCGCCGTCATCGAGTCCGGCCTGATTTCCGCCAGGTTGCTGACCACCTTGTCGAAGCCCTCCGCATAGGCGATGGAAACGCCTTCGTAGAAATAAACGTAAGCGTTGGTGCGCTCATAGATGTGGCAGAGCGGCAGCATCGACAACGCCTGATGCACGGACCCCTTGTGATGCAGTTCCGCCAGCCCCAGCACGTTGGACGCAAAGTTGCGCTGCGTCAGCAGTACGCCCTTGGGGACGCCCGTGGTGCCGGAGGTGTAGATGAGCGTGGCCACGTCGTCCAGCTGGTGCGAGCGCGCCACGCGCTCGTATTCCGGCAGCAGGTTGCCGGGCGCGTCGTCCCGCACCGCGGCGCTCCACGCCAGCACCTTCCAGCCCAGCGCCACGTCTGCCCCGCCGAGCTCTTCGAACGCCACCACGTGCTTCAGCGCCGGGAGCCGCTGCCAGAGCTGCGACACTTTCCCGAACTGCTCCAGGCCGGAGACGAAGCAGACCTTTGCTTCCGAGTGTTCCAGGATGTAGCCTGCCCGCTCCACCGACTCCGCCGGGTAAATCGGCACGTTGATGGCGCCCAGGCCGAGGATGGCGAAGTCGGCGATGTGCCACTCCGGCCGGTTCTCGCTGAACAGCGCCACCCGGTCGCCTTTCTCCACCCCGAGCTTCTTCAGGGTGTCCGCCAGGCAAGCAACGCGCCGCAGAAAAACCTCCGACGAAATCGCGCGCCATTCTCCGCCGCGCTTGTAGAGCAGCAGATCGGGGCGGCTGAATCGCCGCAGGCTGTCGAGCAGCATTTGGTTGAGTGTCGCCCGGTCGTTCATGCGTGATGGAATCTAGCCCAGTGCGCGGCGCGGGACAAGCCCCCGCCCTACCCTTGCATTGCCTCCCTGCGCTAAGATGGCCGTGGAAGGGTTCCATGAATCCCACTGCGACCAATTCAACTGCCTACTCTCCCGTCAAAGCGCCGCGCGGCACGCAGCTTTCCTGCAAAGGCTGGCACCAGGAAGCCGCCCTGCGCATGCTGATGAACAATCTCGACCCCGAAGTCGCCGAGCGCCCGGAAGAGCTTATCGTCTACGGCGGCACCGGTAAGGCGGCGCGCAACTGGGAGTGCTTCCATGCTCTGGTGCGCTCGCTGCGCGA
>JAXIPK010000377.1:0-2616 GCA_045402975.1 Acidobacteriota bacterium | reverse complement strand
CTTCTTGGCGTGATAGGAAACTTTCGTCGGGTCGGCGCCGGCGAGTGCCCCTTCCGATTCGCAGTGCGTGATGTCGGCTTCGGTGCCCAGGCTGCGCTCTTCCACTACCCAGCGGGCGCCGCGCTCCAGCACGTCCTCGAGGTCGCCGATCGAGCACTCCACCGGGCCTTCGGTGCCGGTTCCGCAGGGGACGTCGCGGAAAAGTTGGTTGACGAGCTCGCGGATGCGCGGCGCAACTTCTTCGCGGCGCAGCGAGGTCGAGAGCAGCCGCACGCCGCAGTTGATGTCGAACCCCACACCGCCGGGCGAGACCACGCCGGTGCGCACGTCTGTCGCCGCCACGCCGCCGATGGGGAACCCGTAGCCCTGGTGGATGTCGGGCATGGCCAGTGAGCGCCCCACGATGCCGGGCAGGCAGGCGACGTTGATGGCCTGCTCGAGCGACAGGTCGTCCAGAATCTGCCGCAGCAGCTTCTCGCTGGCGTAGATGAGCGCCTCGGTGCGCATCCCTTCCTTGGTGCCCTTGGGGATGAGCCAGCGGCAGTCGTCGAGCTTCTTCAGTTGTTCGAATTGCAGCTTCATTCAGCACCAAAACAAAAAGGCAGCGGAACCGACCCCGAAGGGAAGTTCCCGCTGCCCGCTACCGGGCTTCGTCGGTACCCTAGCCCGCCGCCTTCTTCTTGAACCAGTCGGCGTTGATCTGGGTGAAGTTCGCCCACTTTTCCGGCAGGTCTTCCAGCACAAAGATGGCAGTCACGGGGCAGACGGGAACGCAGGCGCCGCAGTCGATGCATTCATCCGGGTGGATGTAGAGCTGCGTTTCCTTTTCGAACTCCGGCTCATCCTTGCGCGGATGGATGCAGTCGACCGGGCAGACGTCGACGCAGGCGGTGTCCTTGGTTCCGTTGCACGGCTCAGCGATCACATAGGCCATGGATGCGTTCTCCTCGTTTCGTTCGGGCTAACCCGCTCGGAGGCCGTCCTTATAGCACAGGCGGCAAAATCGCTGCAAGCGGCGAAGCCTTCGCCCTGCGCTTTCAGTATAGCAACCTGACTCCCGCAGTTCAAACCGCGACTAGAAGCGGGGGAAGCGCCGCAGCGTTTCTTCGATCTCCTCCCAACGGGGGCGCTCCTGGGCGTTCTCGGGCACGCCGATGTAGTAGGCGATGCCGTACTTGTCGTGCACGATCAGGCCGGCGCGGCGCTGCGGCTTGCCGAAGAATTTCTTTTCCACCAGGCCGTAACGCGCCGCCACTTCGTCGCCGGTGTCGCTGAGCAGCGGGAAAGCCAGTTGCAGCTCCTGGTGCGCGCGCGCCAACTCCTCGATGGGATCGGGCGCGATGCCGACGACGACGGTTTTGAAAACCTTGGCGGCGGGCACCTGCCGGCTCAACTCCTGGCAGTACTCTCGGCAGCGCGGGTTGCCGATGCTCTGCAGAAAATACACGATGGAATGCGTGTGGCCGGTGAAGTGGTGCTGGGCGACGATTTTTTCGTCGTGCCCCATCAGACGGTAGAAGGGCGTCCTCTGCATGTAGTGCACCGTCTTGGTCTCAGCGCGCATGGTCAGGGTCAGCAGAATCTTCCGACGTCAATGAAAGAATCAGGAAAGATAGCACAGGCGCGTGGGAGCGGCAAACGCACCGCGCGTTGCGCGCCGGTGCGCGCGACGGGTAGAATGTCACTTCCGCACTGAATCATCCGCTGATTCAGGAGGCTCGCATGGATACGCGCGGCGTCAAGTTCATCTGGCTCGGCCACGGCACCTTCAAGATCGACACACCCGAGGGCAAGACGGTTCTGGTCGACCCCTGGGTGCAGGGCAATCCCGCCTGTCCGGAGCACCTGAAAGGCTTCGGCAAGATTGACGTGATGCTCATCACCCACGGCCACTTCGACCACATCGCCGACGCGGTCACGCTGGCCAAGAAGTACAAGCCGCAGGTGGTCGCCATCTGGGAGACCTGCCAGTGGCTGGGCTCGAAGGGCGTCGAAAACCTGGTGGACATGAACAAGGGCGGCACGGCGGAGGTGAGCGGGCTGCGCATCACCATGGTGCACGCCGACCACAGTTGCGGCATCCTCGACGATGGCAAGATTATCTACGGAGGCGACCCCTGCGGCTACGTGGTTCGCTTCCCGAGCGGCCTGGTGCTCTACCACTCCGGCGACACCAACGTTTTCGGCGACATGAGAATCATCGCCGAGCTTTACGCACCGCAGCTCGCCTGCCTGCCCATCGGCGACCACTACACCATGAGCCCGCGCGAAGCCGCCTACGCGGTGCGCCTCCTGGGCGTCAAGGCCGTCATTCCCATGCACTTCGGCACGTTCCCGATTCTCACCGGCACGCCGGACGACCTGAAGCGCCTGACCGCCGATGTGAAGGGCTTCGAAGTCATCGCCCTCAAGCCCGGCGAAAGCGTGGGGTAATCTTTCTGTCATGCTGAGCGGAGCGAAGCATCTGAGAGCGGTTTGGGAAGGGTGGGGTTTCAACCCTGCCGTGAGGAGACGAATCACAGTCCTGTCCGGAATCGCTGTTGTCGCTACGGTCTGACGACCTCCGCGACGGCCTACGGCAGTGTGGTACAGGACTGTGATTCGTCTCCTCACGGC
>JAXIPK010000192.1:0-4372 GCA_045402975.1 Acidobacteriota bacterium | reverse complement strand
GCCATGGTTAGGGGCAAGGGCCGCTGCGTCCTAGTCTTCCTACTCCTACGGGCAATTTGGCATAGGAGGCCGCTACATCTTGCCGGGTGCGACAGAATGTCAGTCCGCCGTTTTGCTCCCGTGGTAGATTTGACCTATGGGAGATTCGGCCAGCCGATTCCGGCGAGTGGTGTTGATTGTGCTGGATAGTGTCGGCATCGGCGAGATGCCGGACGCGGCGGACTTCGGCGATGCCGGCAGCGACACGCTGGGGCACGTGGCGGCGTCGCGGCCGTTGAGAATCCCCACGCTGGTTCGGCTGGGGCTGGCCAACATCCGCCCGCTCGAGAATCTCAACCCGCCGGCACAGCCCGCGGGCGCTTACGGCAAGGCTGCCATCGCCTCACCCGGCAAAGACACGACCACGGGCCACTGGGAGATGGCGGGGCTTTTCCTGAAACATCCCTTTCCAACCTATCCGAACGGTTTCCCGCGCGAGCTGATGGAAGAGTACGAGCGGCGCATCGGGCGCAAAACGCTGGGGAACAAGACAGCCAGCGGGACGGAGATCATCAAGGAGCTGGGCGAGGAGCACCAGCGCACCGGCTCGCCCATCGTCTACACCTCCGCCGACAGCGTGTTTCAGGTGGCCGCGCACGAAGAAGTGATTCCCATTGAGGAGCTCTACCGGATTTGCCAGATCGCACGCGAAATGCTGGTCCCGCCGCACCAGGTGGGGCGGGTGATTGCGCGTCCGTTTATCGGCTCGCCGGGCAGCTTCACGCGCACTGAGCGGCGCCGCGACTTCGCCATTGACCCGCCGCAGCCGACCCTGCTCGACCTGCTGCGCGAGAAGAACATCTTCACCTACGGCGTGGGGAAGATTCACGACATCTATTGCGGGCGAGGACTGGCGGCTTACACCAAGACGAAGAACAACCTCGACGGCATCGCCAAGACGCTCGACGCCATTGGCAAATACGGCGAGGGACTGATCTTCACCAACCTGGTTGACTTCGACATGCTCTACGGCCACCGCAACGATGTCGAAGGCTATGCGCAGTCGCTGGAAGAAGCCGACATCGGCATCGCGCAGATGATGAGGGGAATCGGACAGGACGACTTGCTGATCATCACCGCCGACCACGGCTGCGACCCGGCGACGTCTTCAACCGACCACTCGCGCGAGTACGTGCCGCTACTGGCCTATTCCCCTCGACTCGCGGGCGGCTCCAATCTGGGCACGCGCGCCGCGCTGGCGGATACCGGTCAAACCATCGCCGAGAACTTCGGGACCAAACTGGACTTCGGAACGAGCTACCTCGCCGAACTGAACTAACCACAGAGAAGACTTTAGGACTCTTGGACTCTCTTACTGCGAACCGGCGCCGCTGGGGCCGGGGCCGGCGTAGTAGCCCATGCGGTGGCGGGGCGTGAGTTTTCCGGCGCCCTTGGGGGCGTTGACGAGCTCGACGCGCACGTTGCGGAAGCTGCCGTCGCGCGCCTTGTTGGTGGGGTAGTACCCGATGACGTACTGGTTGCGGATGTCGTGGGCGATCTGGCGGCACAGCGCGTCGACCTGCTCGATAGACGTGGGGAAGGTGGCCAGGCCGCCGCTGGTGTCGGCCAGCTTGCGCATCTCGCGCTTGGCGCGGCGACAGTCGCGCTTGTCGTTGCCCTCGCAGGGCAGGGCGACCAGGTAAATGCCCGCCTCGGACTGCTGGGCCTCGCGCAGCACGGTGTTGAAGTTGGAGATGCTGGCGTTGTCCACGCCGTCGGTGATGACCAGCAGAACTTTCTTCTGCCGCGTGCCGCGCTTGAGGTGCTGCAGGGAGGCGCGGGCGGCGTCGTAGAAGGCGGTGCTGCCGCGCGTGTTGGTCTTCTCCAGCGCCTCCTTCAGCTCTTTGACGTCGTTGGAGAAATCCTTGTCGCGCAGGTCGAGGTAGTAATCGTCATTGAAGTTGACGATGAAAATCTCGTCCATGGCGTTGGAAGTTTCGATGAAGCGCAGCGCCCCGGCCATCATCTGGTGGCGGTTGGGCCGCATGGAAGCGCTGTTGTCCAGCACCAGCCCCGCGGTCACCGGAACGTCTTCGTTGCGGAAAACCGAGAGCTTCTGCTCGACGTTGTCTTCGTAAACGCGGAAACTGTTGGCCGGGAGGCTCGTGACTAGGTGGCCCTTCTCATCCAACACCGTGGTGTGGAGGACAACGAGGTCGACATCCACCACCAGCTTTTCCGGGTCCGTCGACTTGGGGCGCACCTGGGCGGCCAGCGTGGCGGCCAGCAGCAATAGCAGGGCCAGCGCCAGCGCGAAGGTGCGCCGGGCGCTCCCGCTCCGGTTGTTACTGTGATGGTGCATAGTATCCTGACCGCGCATACGAATAGAGTGGCGGCAAGCCCTTGGGCGGCTTCAGCTTGATCTTGATGCGTCGCCAACTGCCGTCGCGCTGTCCATTCTTTGGACGGTATCCGAGCACATATTGGTTGCGTAGCTCAACGCTGATTTTTGCCGCCAGGTCGGGCAACTCGTGCAGGCTGTAGAGCTCCACCGGAAACATGCGGCCGCCGGTCATCTCCGCCAATTCCTGCAACAGATACGGCCCGTAGGTGTATTCCTGCCCGCGCCCCGAGCGGTCGGGGTCGAAGATCCCGATGGCGTAGAGCTGAACGTCGGACTCGCGCACCGCCGCCTTGATGTCCTTGACCCCGTAGCGGCTGCGGTTGTCGCCACCGTCGGAAATCACCAGCAATGCCTTGCGCCCGTTGTGGGCCTCGCGCATGTTGTCGAGTGACATATAGATGGCGTCGAGCAGCGCTGTGCGCCCGTCGGCGCGCACCGAGGCCAGACGGTTCTGCACGTCTTCCACATAGCTGGTGAAGCTGGTCAGCAGCCGCGGCTCGTCGCTGAACTGCACCACGAAGAACTCATCCTGCGGGTTCGAGGTTTGCAGGAATTCGATCGCGGCCTTGGTGGCGCGCTCCAGCTTGCCCGACCAGTTCATGCTGTCGCTGACGTCAAACACGACGCCGAGCGAAAGCGGCGCGTCTTCGTTGGAGAAGTAGAGGATTTCCTGGCGCTCGTTGTCTTCGTAGAGCTCGAAGTGCTCTTTGCGCAATCCCGTTACCAGCCGGTTGTAGGGGTCGGTCACCGTTACCGGCACCAGAACCAGGTCAACATCAACGTGCACACGCCCGTCGGGGTCGCGCGGTGGCGTCGGGGCTGCGCCTTGACTGTCAATGCCCGGCGGGAACGCCAGGGCAAGCGCACCGGTCAGGACGAAACTCCCGAGCCATACAATCCGACCGAGCTTCACGGCTCCCCCACTGGCTGCCGGGAGCGGCACCCAGCCCATTCTAGCAGAGGGAGCAAGGGGCATGCTAGACTTTGTTTCACGTGAGCCCGCTGCGAATCCTCGCTGGTATCCCCGCCCGCTACGCCTCCACCCGCTTCCCCGGCAAGGCCCTGGCGTTGCTGGCCGGGCGGCCGATGATTGAGCACGTCTATCGCCGCGTGGCTTCCGTGGCGGGGATTGAGCAGGTGATTGTTGCCACCGACGACGAGCGCATCGCCGCGGCCGTGCGCGGCTTCGGCGGCGAGGCGCGGCTGACCAGCGCGGCGCACCGCTCCGGCACCGACCGCCTGGCCGAGCTGTTTGCCGGCCTCGACTGCGACCTGGTGGTCAACGTTCAAGGCGATGAGCCCCTCATCGAGCCTCGCGCCCTCGAACAAGCCATTGAGCCTTTCCTTTTAGACGCGCAGCTTCAGGTTTCGACGCTGAAGACACAAATCCGCACGCTCGAGACCCTGATGAGTCCCCACGCCGTCAAAGTCGTTACGGATGCGGCCGGCTTCGCGGTCAGTTTTTCTCGCGTGCCTGAACCGCCCGTAGGGCCGGGGATGGCCGTGGACCTGGAGCGCGTGCCCTACTTCAAGCACTTGGGGCTCTACATCTACCGGCGCGACTTCCTGCTCGAGTTTGCCCAGTGGCCGCCGACCCCGCGCGAAGAGCAGGAGAAGCTCGAGCAATGGCGGATGCTGGACCACGCCGTCCGCGTCAAAGTGGTGGAGACCCCCTTCGACTCCATCGGCGTGGACACCCCCGACGACCTCGCCCGCGCCGAGGCGCTGTTGGCCCGAGCCTAACGGCGCTCGGTAGTCAGCTCGCGAGACTCCTTGAGATGGCGCACGATGGGGTGGTCGGCGTCGGCGACGGCGAGAACCTTGCTCAGCTCGGTTTCAGTCCTCGCGGCATCCGCCTCCCGCTCCGCCTGGCGATAGAGCTGTGCCAGGTGCATCTGCGTTCGGAGCCAGTGATAGCCGGCCAGGGTAGGCAGGAAGAGCCGCGGACGCTCCCTGAAAGCTTCCTCCAAACTTTGGATGGCCCGATCC
>JAXIPK010000085.1:0-9962 GCA_045402975.1 Acidobacteriota bacterium | reverse complement strand
AGCGCGTCAGCTAGGCCCGCCCCGCACCCCACACACGGTTTCTCAGCTGCGAACCAAGTGCAGGGCTGTCCTTGTGTTTGGGTGCGGGGCGGGCCTAGTGTGAGTGGCCGTTCTGGCCGGCGAAGTACTTCGTTCCTCCGAGCAAGCCTTCCACCGGGATGACCAGCTCTTCGCCTTCGGTGCGCGAGGCAACTGCAATCGGGTTGCAGCCGCCGGGCGAATCCACGAAGCCGAGCGGAATGGCGGCGGCGCAGTTGTGGCAGATGATCTGCGCGCCCTCCTGATGATAAGGGTGCGCGCCGCAGATGTGGCAGGCCTCGAGCGCAGCGACCAGCTGCCCGTCGAGCTTCTCCACTACGATGAAACGGATTGAAGTGCGCTCGTGCGTGAGGCGGAAGCGGTGCAGCGCGCCGTCATCCACCCAGACGAGCGGGATGCGCACGGCGCCCTCGGTGGCCTCCACCACTTGCAGCGGCGCCAGCGCCATGTCGTTGCGGGCGTAGATGTGCTCGGCGGTGAGCGCCACCAGTGCCACCAGCGCGGTCGCGGTGGCCGCGGCCATCCAGCGCCGCTCGCCTCCTTGCGAGCGGCGTTGCAGCAGCTCGCGGCCCAGCAGCCAGGCCGCTACCGCCAGCAGCACGACGAAGAAGAAGACCTCATTGCGCACGATGGGCCCCAGCAGGTGCATCATCCAGGGACCGCTGGGGACGACCTCAGCTTCGGAAAGCTCGTGGACGCCAGTGAGGACGAGCTGGACCGCTATGACAATCAGCATCACGCTGGTGGCTTCGAAGAAGCGGGGAAGCTGGATCGGCAGCGTGCCCTTGAAAAAGAGAATCCCGACCACCACGGCCGACGCCAGGCCCAGCGCCGTGCCGACCGCCAGCAACAGCCCTTCCGTGTTGAGCGCCACGGCGCTCAGGAAGATGACGGTCTCGATGCCTTCACGCACCACCATCGCGAACACAAACGTAAAGAGTCCCAGCGTGGCGAAGCGCCCGCGCCCGGCGAGCTGGCCGACTTTGCCTTCGATGTCGCGGCGCAGCGTGCGGGCCACGCGGCGCATCCAGACAATCATTGAGACCAGCAGGGCAGCGGCGACGAGCATCAGCACGCCCTCGACCCACTCCTGGTTGACCGCGAAGCGCTCCAGCAGCAGCGCACCCAGCAGGCTGGCGCCCAAGGCGGCGACCACGCCATACCAGACGGCGCGGCGCAGCTCGGGCCGGCCGATCTTCTGGAGATAGACCAGGCAGATGCCGACCACCAGCGCGGCTTCCAAGCCTTCGCGGAGACTGACCAGCAGAGCTGAGAGCATAGAGTTGAAGGTTGTTGTTGCAACGTGTTGCAACTGAGTTGCAACAACAGCATTCAGTTTACGGGGTGGCGCCTAAACTGTCAAGGAAAACGGTGACGGAATGCACACGGGCAGGGGCAGGGGGGCTCAACTGTGGGAAGGAGGTTTGATACTTGGCAGGGGAAGGTCGGCAGCAGGCTCGCGACGAGTAAGGCGGTCGAGCCAGGGGTCGAGGGCGGCGAGCAGGGCGGTGAGGTCGACGCCGTGGTAGGTGGGCGGGTAGTGGCGGAGTTTTTCAACTCCGGCGCGCAGCAGCGATTCCAGCCCGATCCGGTTGTCGCGCTGGTGATGGTGAAAAGCCGCGGCGACTTGAATCAGGCCCTGGTAGAAGGGTTTTTCTTCCTCCGGCTCTTCCAACCAGATTTCCTCCAGCAATTCGTGGCAGGTGAAGAACTCGCCACGGTTGAAGCAATCGAGACCGCGGCGGAAGAGGGTCTGCTTGCGTTGAGCATCCATGAGAGTGGGTAGACTACTCTTCGCCTGCGCTCCCGGTAAAGATGAGTGACAGAGTTACCGGGCCTGCGAGTAGAATGGCGGGCCAGGGATGGCCAAAGGAGAGGGCATGAGGCGGAGAACCGTTTGCGTCCTTCTGTTGCTGGGGCTGGCGGCGACCGGCGGCTGCGGCGCATTGGAAGAGATTGGCAACGCGCCCAAAGACGTCACCGTTCAGGTGAATGCCCCGCTCTACGTGAGCGTGAAACAGGAGTTCGTGATTGAGGTGCGGGTTCAGAACACCTCCACGCGGTCGCAGAACCTGAACAGCATCGATGTGGGCGATCGTTACCTGCAAGGGGTGGCGATCCAGAAGACCGAGCCGGCATTCCTGCAATCAATGCACGTGCCGATTGTGAACATGCAGAGCTACGAGTTCGGGCAGACCATCGCGGCCGGAGGAGACCTGGTGGTGAAGCTCAACGCCGTCGCGGTCAAGGCCGGCGACTACGCCGCCGACATGAGCATCTGCATCAACGGGCCGTCCACCTGCGCCAGTCATCCGGTCCGGACAGTGGTCGAGTAGCCTGGAGTTGGCGGACCTCCATCCCATCCTGCAGGCGTTCCTGGCCACGTGTTTCACCTGGGGTATGACCGCGTTGGGTGCGGCCGCAGTTTTTCTCAGCCGCGACATCAGCCGCAAGATGCTGGATGCCCAGCTTGGCTTTGCCAGCGGGGTGATGCTGGCAGCGAGCTACTGGTCTCTGCTGGCGCCGGCCATCGCGATGTCCGTCGGAAGCGGCGTGCCCTCCTGGTTCCCGGCCGCGGCAGGATTCCTGGCGGGAGCGGTGTTCCTTCGTGGCGTCGACCGGATTCTTCCGCATCTTCATCTGGGCTTTCCGATGAGCGAAGCCGAGGGCATCAAGACAAGCTGGCAGCGAACCACGCTGCTGGTCGCGGCGATCACGCTGCACAACATCCCGGAAGGACTGGCGGTCGGTGTGGCTTTCGGAGCTGTGGCCGCGGGCTTTCCGGCGGCAACCCTACCGGCAGCCGTAGCGCTGGCGGTTGGGATCGGCCTGCAGAACTTCCCGGAAGGACTGGCGGTGGCTGCGCCGCTGCGGCGTGAAGGGCTCTCGGCTTGGAAAAGCTTCTGGTACGGGCAGCTTTCGGCCGTCGTGGAGCCGGTGGCGGCGGTAGCCGGTGCGACGGCGGTGCTGTGGTCACGCGCGGTGTTGCCGTACGCGATGGGGTTCGCGGCGGGAGCGATGGTTTTTGTGGTGTTGGAGGAGACGATCCCCGAGGCCGAGCGCAGCGGAAACACCGACCTGGCCTCGATGGCTGCCATGATCGGGTTTGTGGTGATGATGATTCTCGACGTCGCCGCCGGCTAGCGACACGGACACTGCCAGGACTACTCGGCTGCGCTCTTCCAGTCTCCGGCTTCTAGTAGATGTTGTACTGCTCGAAGTGCAGGGTGTTGTCGGCCTGCAGGATGATGTTCTTGCCGGTCTGCTCTTCGAGCTCGCGGATGAGCGTGCTTTCATTGCCCTTGAGCGCCTTGACGATTTCCGGATGGGCGCGGACGGTGAGCTCGGGGGCCTCCATGGCGCTGGCCATCTTGCGGGCTTCGGTCTGAATCTCCAGGCAAAGCGTCTCGACCGACTTCACCATGCCGGTGCCGATGCAGACCGGGCAGGGCTGGCAGAGCACGCGCTCCAACGATTGCCGGGTGCGCTTGCGGGTGATGGCCACCAGGCCGAATTCGTTGAAGGGCAGGATCTTGGAGGGTGAGCGGTCGGAGCGCAGCGCGTCCTCCAGCGCTCGCATCACCTTGTGGCGGTTGCGCGGGTCTTCCATGTCGATGAAGTCGATGATGATGATGCCGCCCAGGTCGCGCAGGCGGATCTGGCGCACCACTTCCTGCACGGCTTCGAGGTTGGTCTTGACGATGGTGTCTTCCAGCCGCGTCGAGCCCTTGCCGACGAACTTGCCGGTGTTGACGTCAATGGCCACCAGCGCTTCAGTCTGGTTGATGACCATGTAGCCGCCCGACTTGAGCCAGACTTTGGGCCGGATGGCGCGGTCGATTTCCTGTTGCACACCCATCTCTTCGAACATGGGCGCGGGCTTGGTGTAGAGCTTGGCGCGGTTGGCTAGGGAGCCCTGGTAGCGGCTGACCCATTCCACCACGCGGGCGTAGTCTTCCTCGTTGTCCACCCAGACGGTTTCGTAGTCCGGGGTGAGGTGATCGCGCAGGATGCGCTCGACCAGGCCGAGGTCGCGGTGCAGTTGCGCCGGCGCCGAGCCTTCCTCCGCCTTGCCGCGGACGTCGTGCCAGAGCTTGATCAGGTAGTCGATGTCCACCCGCAGGTCTTCCTCGCTGCAGCCGGCCGCCGCGGTGCGGACGACGAAGCCGCCGGTGATGTTGCCCTTGAGCTCCAGCAGGATGCGCCGCAGCCGCGCGCGCTCTTCGGCGGTGCCGATCTTGCGCGAGATGCCGATGTGGTTGATGGTGGGCATGAAGACGAGATAGCGCCCGGGCAGCGTGATGTGCGAGGTAATGCGGGCGCCCTTTTTGCCCATCTGCTCCTTGGCGATCTGCACGATGATTTCCTGTCCGGGACGCAGCAGCTCGGCGATGGCCGGCTGGCCGCGCGACGGCCGGGCATGACTGGGGCGGCCTTGCGGGCGTCCGGGCGGACGGCCTTGACCAAAACGGCGCGGCTCGCCGCCGCGACCCCGGCTGCGGCCCGTTGGGCGTCCCTGTCCGGGGCGTCCGCGGCGGAAGCGTCCGCGTCCTCCGCGGGGAGGGCGGTTGTCGCGTGCGCCGCGTGTCCATTCCACACCACCGCCCGTGCGCTCGGTCACTGACGGCGGGAGTTCGCTCTGTTCCTGGTAGCGGCGAACTTGTTCCATTTCGGCCAGCGTGGGGCCGCCCTCGGCACCATTCTCCGCTGATGCCTCGACCGGCTGGGCGGGTTCTTCTTCGCCTTCTTCGGAAGCGTCAGCTTCAAGCTCTGTTTCCGCGGGAGCTTCGAGACCGGTCTCTTCCAATGCTTCGGCGTCTTCTTCTTCCGGCTCCTCGTCCGATGCGTCGGCTTCTTCCGCTTCCATTGGAAGGGGAGGCGCTTCTTCTTCGGTCGGCGCGTCGGGCTGGAGGTTGATGGGGAACTCGTCGGCCACTTCCGGCTCCGACTCCGGCTCGGGTTCCACGAAGGCCTCCGCTGGAGGCGCTTCCGGTGCAGGGATGGCCGCCGTTTCCGGTTCCGCGGCAGGTGCGGCTTCGGGTTGTGGAGGAGCGGCGGGCGGGCGGTCGCGGTACTTGGCCAGCGACTCGCCGGGGAGAATGATGGGCTCGACGTTGTCCGGCGGCTGCGGGTAGCTTCCGCGCGGCTGAAAGCTGCTTCCAGGAGCTCGGGGCGGCTGGTCGCGGCGTTCCCAGGGGCGCGGCCCGCGAGCTTCGTTGGGCGGACGGCGGTCCATCATCGGACCGATGGGAGCGGGACCGCGGCCCTCCGGCCGGCGTCCGCGGCCACCGCGGCGGCGTCCGCGGCGATGGCGACCTCCGCGACCCCCACCGGGACTGTGCGGGCGAGTCTCCGGCAATTGCAGTTGCGGCTCGTGGTGGACGTAGGGAGGTTGGCGGTCTTCTTCCGGTTCGGGCTCAGGTTGCGGCTGAGGTTGGGCGTCTTCCGCGACGGGCGCGGCTTCCGGCTCGCCGATCGCAGGCGCGGTTTGCGGCTGCTCATCGGCTTGGGGCGGAGCGGCTTCGATGGGTGGAGCGCCGCCTTCCGGGAGGTCGACCCGTTCGGTGTCAGCCAACTCTTCGAGCTCTTCGAAGTAGTCGGAGACGTAGAGGAAGGCGTCGCGCTCGAGGCCGACGTCTATGAACGCCGACTGCATGCCGGGCAGCACGCGGGTAACGCGACCCTTGTAGATGCTGCCGGCCAGTCCGATTTCTTTTTCGCGTTCAATGTAGAACTCAACAAGCTGTCCGTCCTCCAGCAGAGCCACCTTGGTTTCGTGCGGGGAGCTGGAGATGATAATTTCTTTGGCCATAGAGATACCTCGGCGGACAGCAGAAACCAGGGAGCGGCCCCAGGGCCGGCTCGCTGTGCTGTCCGCGTAGTTTCATTGTCTCGTTTCGGCGGCGGCGTCTCGGGGCCGCGGCCACAAGTTTGAGATTCAATCTCTTCTGTGCACTCCGCCCGAGCGAAGCGTTTCCCCCCGACGAATCGGGGGAGGCCCTCAGAAGAAGGGCCGCTCCAGGCTACAGGTTGACGAAGCGGCGCATGCGCACGCTCATCACCAGGCCCAGCATCAAAAAGGTCGAAAGCGTGGCCGAGCCGCCGTAACTCATCAGCGGCAACGGGATGCCGGTGACCGGCACGTAGCCGATCACCATGCCCACGTTCACCAATAAGTGAAACGTCAACAGACTGAACGCGCCGCCGATGAGGAGAGCCCCCGCCCGGTCGGCGGCGCTCTCCATAACCTTCAGCAAGCGCAACAGCAACATCAGGTACAAGCTCAGCGCCAACAGCACGCCGGCAAAGCCGTGTTCCTCGGCGTAGGCGGCGAAGATGAACTCCGCGTGGCGGACGGGAATGAAACCCAACTGATTCTGGCTTCCTTCTCCCAATCCCTTGCCCCAGAACCCGCCCGAGCCGACGGCAATCTTCGATTGCATCGTCTGGTAGCCGGGTCCACGGGGCCCGTGATCGGGGTTCAGGAAGGTGACCAGGCGCTGGCGTTGATAGTCGCGCAGCGCAAACCAGCCGGCCGGGAGCAGCAGCAGGCCCAGCAACACCAGGGCCACCGCGTGCTTCCAGCGCAAACCGCCCAGAAAAACTCCCGTCGCCGCCACGGGGACCAGCGTCAACGCCGTCCCCAAGTCCGGCTGGGCGGCTATCATCACCATCGGCACGCCCGCCAGAACGGCCACTGCGACCAAGTGGCGCAGGGCGAGAGTCTCGCCCCGAACATCGCCCAAGTACTTGGCCAACGCGATTATTATAGACCACTTGGCCAGCTCCGACACCTGAAAAGTCAGCCCCCCCACCACAATCCAGCGCCGGGCGCCGAAAATCTCGGTGCCGAAGAAGAACACAGCCGCCAGGGCCGCCAGCGTGGCGATGTAAATCCAGAGGGCGTTGTCGAGCAGGGTGTGGTAGTCGATGCGGCTGACCAGAAACATGACCACCAGGCCGATCCCGACCCAGGCGAGCTGGCGGAGATACATGTTGGCGAAGCGGGGCTGATTCTGCGTGGTGGAGTAGATTTCCAGGATGCCGAGGATGGAGATGAGGACCACCAGGCCAAAAAGGAACCAGTCAAATTCCCGGTAGCGCACCCGGCCGCTCATTGCTGCTCTCCCGGGACAGGGTTTGCCCTTGACTGTGCGTGCGCTGCTTCGGAGAGCGGCGTCTGAGGGCCACGCAGCTTTTTCTCGTAGTAGGCCTTGATGACCTCGCGCGCCACTGGAGCGGCCAGGGCGCCGTGCTCGCCGTGCTCGAGAAGAACCACGACAACGATTTCCGGGTTGCGACGCGGCGCGAAGCTGACGAACCAGGCGTTCTCCGTCAAGTGGCGTCCGACTTTGCCGAGCCGCCTGACCGTGTCGTACCCGACCAGTTGCGCGGTGCCGGTCTTGCCAGCGACGTCGATGCCTTCAAGATACGCCGCTGAACCCGTGCCGCCTTCATTGACGACGCCCCAGAGCGCGTCGGTGACCAGGGCCACCGTCTCGGGACGCAACGAAACCTGCTTGATGGCTGGAGCTTCCGCCGGCTCCAGCACCAGGCGCGGGCGGGCGAAGTTGCCGCCCGAAGCGATGCCGCCCACCGTGTAGGCGAGCTGCAGGGGAGTCACCAGCACCGGGCCCTGGCCGACGGCTACGCTGATGGTCTCGCCGTCGTACCACGGTTGCTTCTGGGTTCGCTGCTTCCACTCCGGCGAAGGCACCAGGCCTCCCTTCTCGTCGGGGAAGCCGACGCCCGTGGGCGTGCCCAGGCCGAGCATTTTGGAGTAACGGGCAATGCGCTCAATGCCCAGCCGGCGGCCGACCTGGTAGAAAAAAACGTCGCAGGAGTGGACGAGCGCCAAGTGGAGGTTGACGGTGCCGTGTCCTTCGGGACGCCAGCAGCGGAAAGTGCGCCCGTAGTGGTTGGCATAGCCGGGGCAGAAAACG
This sequence comes from Acidobacteriota bacterium, assembly GCA_045402975.1. Lineage (GTDB taxonomy): Bacteria > Acidobacteriota > Terriglobia > Acidiferrales > 2-02-FULL-67-57 > JACPRL01. The sequence goes on along the minus strand of JAXIPK010000085.1, from coordinate 1,980 downwards.
TGGAAGGTGTCGGGGTCGATGAGGTTCTCTTCCAGGGCAGCCGTGGCGATGATGATCTTGAAGACTGAGCCGGGGGCAAGCTGCGCCTGAGTGACGCGATTGAGCAGTGGTTTGGCCGGGTCCTGGGTCAGGGCGCGCCACTGGTCGGGCTGGACGCGGATGGCGAAAACGTTGGGGTCATAGGCGGGCCGGCTGAGGAAAGCGAGGATGTCGCCGGTGCGTGGGTCCAGGGCGATCACGGCCCCCTGACGGCCCTGCATGGCCTGCTCGGCGGCGAACTGGAGATCGGAATCCAGGGTGAGGCGGATCTTGTGGCCGGCGGTGGGGCGCTTGTCGTCGAGCTTGGCGACCTCTTTGCCGCGGCTGTCGACAATCACGCGCCGTTCGCCGTCCTCGCCGCGCAGCACTGGATCGTAGGAGCGTTCCAGTCCCATCTTGCCGACGATGGCGCCGAGCGACAGACCTGCCGTCTCCAGTTCACCCTTGCTGGCCTCCCCCACGTACCCGAACAGGTGCGCGCCGAGCCCGTCGGGGGGGTAGCGCCGGCGGTACATCTGGATCAGCTCCAGCTCCGGCATGTCGGTGCGATGGGCTTCGACGAAAGCGATGTCGGCGATGCTGGCCTCATCCTTGAGGATGATAGGCTGGTAGGGCGGTGCGTCGCGGTACTTCTCCAGGTATTCCTCGAGCCAGGCAGCGTCGAGCTCCAGCCCGCGGGCGATGACCGGCAGCGAGCCCTGGATGTCCTTCATATGCTCGCGGACCAGGATGACGCTGGTGGAGGGGTAGTGGTCGACCAGCGGGCGGCCGTCGCGGTCGAGGATGAGTCCACGCGGCGCCATGAGCGGCAGCGTGCGGATGCGGTTGCGCTCCGCCAGGTTGGAGTAGTAGTTGGACTTCACCACCTGCAATTGCCAGAAGGCGGTGAGCAGCAGCAGGAGGAGAGCCACGCTGAAGGAGCGCAAGGCAGTGAGCCGCCAGGCGGGAATTCGTGGCTCGCTGTGCAGGTTCATCCCCGGGCTCAGGTAGACTGACGGAATCGATCCAGCAGCGGGAAAACTAGCACACTGAGAAGCGAGTTTACAAGCGCGCCCTCCAGCGCCGAGAAAGTGAAGAAATCGGCGGGCTGATCGAGCAGCAGGCGCTGGATGAGCCCGTAGGCCAGCTGGTGCAGGTAGTAAAAGCCGAAGACCAGCAGCAGGCGCGCCGAGCGCGGCTCGGTGTCAATGCGGCTGGAAAGCGACGAGGCGCCGTAGCCGACCAGGGTCTTGGCCATGCCGTAGAGCCCGATGGGGTGGTAGCTGAGCGCGTCCTGCAGAATCCCGATCGCCAGCCCCAGCAGCAGACCGGTGGCGGGATTGCGCCGGCTGAAGCCGAAGTAGATGACCAGAATCAGTGGAAGGTCCAGCAGGCCCAGGAAAGGAATGAAGGGCAGATAGAGCGGCAGGGACGTTTGCAGAAAAATGGCCGCCACCACAGCCGTGATGAGCACGAGCGGGTGGAAGCGGTAAACCTCCAGCCGCGCTTCCGTCTTGAGAGCCATTAGGATGCGGGTCGACAACGGTCAGCGCTCGAGGCGCTCGCCCCCTGGGGCTTTCTTCGCCGTGGTCAGAGCCTCCGGCGGGCCGGCCAGCACCAGCACCTGCTCGAGCCGTGTAAGCGGCGCGGCCGGCTGCACCACGATTTCCTGGAAGAACTCGCCCGGGCGCACGGAGAGAACGTGACCGACGGGAAGGCCTTTGGGGAAGAGCTGGTCCTGGCCGGAGGTCAGGAGTTGCGTGCCGACCGCAACCGTTTCCTCATGCGGGATGTACTCCAGCCGGCAGAGCGAGCTGCCCGTGCCTTTCAGCACGCCCTTAACCTGGGAGTCGGCCAGCTCGACGCCCACGCCGCTCTTGCGGTCGGAGATCAGAAGCACCTGTGCCGTGCTGTCGAAGACTTCGACCACTTTTCCGACCACGCCCTCGGGTGTGAGCACCA
>JAXIPK010000107.1:0-5002 GCA_045402975.1 Acidobacteriota bacterium | reverse complement strand
CGGGCGGAAGTGGGTGTCCCGACCGCTTTCTCGCTCGATGGCGGCATCTTCTCCCAGCCCGGTATTGACCTCCAGGGCAACATGCAAGCCTCCGGCCGCGACATCTGCGACCCCGACTGCTCGACGATGCTGGACGACCCTCTTACCGGCGCGAACGAAAACGGCCAGACCAACATCTTTCCCCCGAGCCTTCCCGCCATCGGCTGGGGGACAAACTTCGACTCCTGGGCCCAAGCTTCCGTGCCGCCCAACTGCCGCAGCGTCGTTCCCGCGCAGTCGGAGTCGCCCCAGGGCGCCCAGTTGCTCAGCACCTCCGGGCGCACCGATCCGCACTGCGACCCGGCGGTCAATCCGAATTGCGTCTGCCAGCCGCCTCTCTGCGGCCACAGCGGTTGTCAGTACTACACCTGCGTGATGGCCAACGCGCCGCAGCAGTTTGACCTCGACCAGCTCTTCGCCGTGCTGGGGCCGTTGGCCCGCACCATGCAGGTGCCGGTTGACAGCTACTATCCCCAGCCCAGCGCCTCGAACCTCACCTGCGACGCCACCGGCTGCCAGGGGAACAACCTGGAGATTGGCGGCTTCCCGTTTGCCGACCCGGTGGGGCAGACCGGCGCCGATTTCATCAACGGCCTCAACGCCGACCCCATCATTACCTACGTGCCCGGTGACCTTAAGTGCACCAACAAATGCACCGGGGCCGGCATCCTGCTGGTGGACGGCGACCTGGAGCTCAACTCCAGTATGGCGTTCTACGGTATCGTCCTGGTGCGCGGCAGCGTCACCATCCTGGGCGGCGGCAACCCGCCCACGCCGTGCAACATCTACGGGTCGCTCATCACCCGCGGCGGCGTTTCCACCAACCTCGGCGGCAGTATCTGCTTCCAGTACAACTCCTGCGCTCAGCGCAGCGCCGCCTACTACTCACCGCTCACCGGGCTGGCATTCCGGGAGTTGCCGCAGTAGACTGGAGGTTGGATGCCTGCCTTCGCCCTCCCGGGCTTCGGCGGGCAAGCTGGAGGCTAGAGCTGGAAATGAAGAAACCAACCGGAATACTGCTTACCCTTTCCTTGCTGGCAGGTGTTTCTCTCGCTGCCGCGCAGAGTCAGCCGCCACCGCCGCCGAAGAAGAAGCCGGCCAAGGTCTGGACCAACGAAGACTTGAGCGGCCTCGGCGGCACCATCAGCGTCGTCGGCCGCGAGGCGGCCCCGCCCGCTGAGGGCAAGTCGGAACCGCCCGCGGCAACGAAGGACGACGCTGTTTGGGAAGAACTGGATACTCTTCGGATCATCAAGGCGGATGTGGAAAAGAACCTGGCCAACAACCGCCGCTGGCTCGAGAATATCAACGAGGAGTATCGGAAGACGAACGACCCCGGCCGGCTTGATACTGTCCTCCAGGCGCGCACCGACCAGGAAACGCGCATCGCCGAGATGGAACAGCAGTTGGTGCAGGTGAACGCGGATATTGCCCGGCTGGAGAAGTTCACCAAGGGAAAGAAGCGGCCTGCCAAGGCCAAACCCGCCGCGCCCGCCCCCAAGCCGGCAACGCCGGAAGGCGAAGCGGCGCCCACCGGTGAACAGCCGCCTGCTCCTCCGGCGCCGGCCCAGGAACCGCCGCCTCCTCCGCCACCGCCGCCTTCCCTCTAGCGCACGCGGTAGAGAAAGAGCTTCCGCCCCTCTGCAGTCTCTGTTTGTTGCGGGGTCCATCCCGGCATTTCGATGGTATTCGACACCACGCGTGTGCCGGGCCGCAGCGTACGCTCCAGGTGCGGTCGCAGCAGCGCCATCCCCGACGGCGGCAGGAACAGAGTGACCACATCGGCGGGGTTCAAGTCGACGTCCAGGGCGTTGGCATGGATGATTTGTACGCGGTCCTCGAGGTCCTTCTCCCGGATACTGGCACGGCTCAACGCCACTAGTGATTCGTCCAGCTCAATTCCTACGCCGCGCGCCTGGAACTGCTCCGCGGCGGCGATGACGATGCGGCCGTCGCCGGAGCCGACGTCGAAGACCAGGTCCTGCGGCTCGACCCCGGCTAGGCGCAGCATCGCCGACACCACCGCCGGCGGCGTGGCTTCGTAGTTTCCCAGCGAGGGCGGGTTCGTCGTCTCCCGCAGCAAACGAATCGCCGGGATGCCGCTGCGCAAGTCGTCGTTGGTGTAGACGCGGCGCGTCGAGCTCTGGCTCTTCTGTTTTGCCTCGCGAGCCACGTCGGCCAGCGTTTGCGCGCCCAGGCCGGGCGCTGACCCGAGCGCCGCCAGCCCCAACCCAATGCCCAGCAGTTTGCGAGACCGCATCGGTTTCTCCCGCGTCCATTCTAGGAGGAGAGCGGGACGGAGTCGAGCCCGGGTTGCGCGGCGGGCTATAATAAGAGGAGGAGTACAGGATGCGCTGGGCCCTCGAAGTCGGCCGCCTCTACGGCATCGCCATCCGCCTGCATTTCACCTTTGTCTTTCTGCTGGCCTTCGTCGGCGTGCTCTCGGTCTTGGCGCACGGCTGGCTGGGCGCCCTCTACAGTCTGCTGTTCATCATTCTGGTTTTCTTCTGCGTGTTCCTGCACGAGCTGGCGCACTGCTACGTCAGCGTGGGCTACGGCCTGCGGGTGCGCTCCATCACCCTGCTGCCCATCGGCGGCCTGGCGATGTTCGAAGACATGCCGCGCGAGCCGCAGCAGGAAACGCGCATTGCGCTCGCCGGCCCCGCGGCCAACTTCGTGCTGGCATTGTGGTTCGGAGTCCTGCTGCTGGTCATCAACCCGACGGGCTTCTTCCGGCCGGCGCTGGCCAGCTACGACGCCTCCAGTCTGCTTCCTGCTCTCTTCTGGGCCAATCTTTACATCGGCCTCTTCAATCTCATTCCCGCCTATCCGCTCGATGGCGGGCGCGTGCTGCGCGCCTGGCTGGCGCGCCGCATGGACTTCATTGACGCCACGCGCCGCGCCGCCGGCATCGGACAGTTCTTCGCGCTGGTTTTGATTCTGTTTGGCTTGGTGGCGGTCCATCCCTGGTTGGTGCTGATCGGCCTGTTCGTCTTCTGGGCGGGGGTGGCCGAAGAGCGGCTCACCGTGCTGCAGTTGGCGCTGGAGCGGATTTATCTCGAGGACGTGATGCTCACCAATTTTCAGACCCTGGCGCCGTCAGACTCGCTCTTCGACGCCCTCGACCGCGCCCTGCATTCCCTGCAGGACGACTTCCCGGTGCTGGCCGAGGGCAACGTGGTCGGTGTGCTCACCCGCGCCGGGTTGCTGCGCGCCTTCGCCGGCCAAGGTTGGAACAATTCCGTGCAGACGGTGATGAACTCGCGCTTCGAGAGCGCCCAGCGCGGCGATACGCTGGCCAGTGCCTTCAACAAGCTGGCCGGCCGCGGCCTTTCCATGATCCCCGTCCTGGAGGGCACGCGCCTGGTCGGCATCGTCACCCTGCAGAACGTGCTGCACAGCATCGATTTTCTTTCCCGCAAGAGTGCAGCTGATTTTGAAATTCTGCACCGCTAGAGGCGCTTTCTTACAGCAGCTCGCTGGCGGGAACCTTCCTGCTTGCTGGGGATTTCTCGCGGAACAGGACCTTCAATGTGGGGGGCGCAATCAGCGTCGTCACCAGCACCATGATGATGACGACGGCATAAACCTCATCCGAAATCGTGTGCAGCCCCAGGCCGATGGCGGCCACGATGATGCCCACCTCGCCCCGCGGTACCATCCCGACGCCGACCTGAATGGCCTGCCGCCGGCCCAGCTTGTAGGCCGCCAGCCCGCAGCCGACCAGCTTGCCGACGATCGCCAGCAGCGTCACCGCCGCGGCCAGCAGCAGAACGTCGCCGCGCTTCAGCACCGAGAGGTCCATCTGCATCCCCATGGCGACGAAGAAAAACGGCACCAGAAACTCGTAAAGGGCGTGGATTTTTCCTTTGAGCGCCGGCGTCAGCTCCTCTTCCGAAAACACCAGCCCGGCGAGAAACGCGCCGATGATGGCGGCGATGCGGATCTTCGCCGCCAGCAGCGAGAGCCCCAGGCAGATGACCATCGCCAGTGCGAAGTAAGGGTCGCTGGCGGCGAACTTCTGCACGCGCGGCGTAACGCGCCGCATCACCCGCCGCCCGACCAGCACAATGAAAAGCGTAAAGCCCACCGCCATTGCCGCCACGCTGCCGATCTGGATGTAGTCCACGTGGCCTTCGCCCAGGCTGCTGACCACCGCCAGTACGATCATCCCCAGGATGTCGTCGATGACCGCGGCGCCCAGGATCACCGTCGCCACCACCGTCTTCAGCACGCCCAACTCCTGCAGGACGCGCGCCGTGATGCCGACGCTGGTGGCCACCATCGCCGCGCCCAGGAAGATGGACTCGATGCGGCTGTGTCGGCCGGTCAGCTCCAGCAGCCCGAAGCCGAGGACGAACGGAACCACCACACCCAGTACAGCGACCAGCAGCGCCGTCCGGCCGACTTTCACCAGGTCGCTGAGCTTCTGGTCGAGCCCCACATCGAAGAGCAGCACAATGGCGCCCAGTGTCGCCAGCGCCAGAGTCCAGTCTTCTATCTTCACCAGCCCCAGCGCGTACGGGCCAATGAGGATGCCGGCGACAATCTCGGAAATCACCGCCGGGATGCGCGCCCGCTCGCCCACCACCTGCAACAACTTGGCGGCCGCAAACATCACGAAGATTTGAAACAGAATCTGGACCGAGTGTTCTTCCACGCTTTGCTCCAAGGAATTGTGAGTCGCTCATCCTAGCATGGTGAACCGAGGCGCTTGACACTTTTCGGGCGGGTTTCAATAATCACGGGGGAGTTTCCGGTGACTGTTCACCGCATCAAGAACTACAACGCCGACACGGGTTACGTCTGGCAGTATCACTTTGAGGAAGTGCGCTCGGAGCAGACACGCGGCGAGAACGCGGGCAGCGAGTATGTCTTCATCGTCTCGCGCGACCGCAAGACGTCTTACGCCGTGCCGGTTTTTCTCCGCCGCGAGGCGCTCGAGGCCTGGGCCGCCGCCCAC
>JAXIPK010000277.1:0-12754 GCA_045402975.1 Acidobacteriota bacterium | reverse complement strand
TTTCGCACCAGGGTCGGAATCGCCACAATCTGGTCGCCGCGCGCCAGTTGCGGATGCTTCAGAAGATCGATCACCTCGACCTGATAGCGGCCCTTCAGGTGCTCTTCGCACAGCGCCTTGAGGTTGGCCAAGGCGCGAATCGACCTGGGCGTCTGGCCCGCCACATAAAGGCGCAGCTTCCAAACCTCCGGTTTCCGCCGGCGCTGTTGGCGACGCCGCGCCCGAGTTTTCGTCTTGGTGGTCAGCATTCAGCGCACCCGGGTGCCTGGCGCGCGCCCCTCCTTGCTGTCGGAGGGGGAGTCCGCTTTCCGGCTCCGAACCATCACCGTGCGGTCCTGCAACTGTTTCTCGCGGAGTAATTCCGATTCGGAGATGCTCAGTTGAATCCTCTCTTCCCCCGCTTCGAACTCCGCTCGGAGCAGGGCCAGGCGGGCCTCAAAGATCTGGCGGTTGCGCTTCAGTTCGCGCCGGCGGCTCTCCAGTTCTTGCTGGCGGGCGGTGTCCGCCGCTTTCTCGCGCCCTTCCTGCGACAACCGGGCGGAACCGGTCAGCGCGCCCTCAGGTCCGAGGTAAGCGTCCGGCAAGCGAAGGCCGTGGTCCGTGAGCACGAATTCGCGGATCTGGTTGGAATGCCCCGTGCCTCGCGATTTCAGCACGTAGAGCCTGCGGTTCCGCTCTCCCCCGACCTCGATGCTTTGCAGCAAGAGCCAGGTGTCCATGAGAGAAGAAACGGCCACCTCGCTGGCTTCCGGGGGGGCGCCTCCCGCAGTCAAACTGGTGAAAATCGCGGTGATCTTCCGGGCCTTCAGAAAATCGATCAGCCGCGTGAGCATGGAGCGCACTTCGTGCTGGGCGCCGACCACGATCAGGTTGGTCACCGGATCCACCACAACGACGTGGGGCTGGAAACGGGAGATGCATTTGTGGGCCAGTGCCAGGTGTTCCTCGATCCCCCCGTAGGTGGGACGCGCGGCCTGGAATTCCAGCAGCCCTTTGCTGACCGCCGGCTCGAGGTCAATGCCGATCGAGCGCATGTTGCGGATGATCTGCCGGGGTGATTCCTCGAAAGCGAAATACAAGCAGCGTTCGCCCCGGCGGCAGGCCGCATCCACGAGATGCGCCGCAATGCTGGTTTTACCGGTTCCCGAGGTGCCGGAAATCAAAATGCTGCTCCCCTGATAAATGCCCTTGCCGCCCAGCATGCTATCCAAGCGGGGAATGCCGCTCGAGATTCGTTGGGCGGGCGCCTCGTGGTCCAGGCTCAGGGAGGAGATGGGCAGGACTGAAATGCCGTGCTCATCGATGAGGAACGGATACTCGCTCGTGCCGTGGGTCGAGCCCCGGTACTTGACGATGCGCAGGCGCCGGGTCGAGATCTCCTCGCGGATACGGTGGTCCAGCAGGATCACGCAGTCGGAGACAAACTCTTCCAAGCCGTGCCGGGTCAGCCCATTGGGCCGGTCCCGCTCGGCGGTAATGACTGCGGTGACTCTTTTTTTCTTGAGCCAGCCGAACAGGCGGCGGATTTCCGCGCGCAGGATACCCGGGTTGGATAACTCGCCGAAGAGCGCTTCAATGGTGTCCAGGACGACGCGCCGGGCCCTGACTCTCTGGACAGCGTCGGCCAGGCGAATGAAGAGGCCATCGAGGTCATACTCGCCGGTTTCCTCAATCTGGCTTCGCTCGATGTACACGTGGTCGAGGAACAGTTTCCTGTCCGCCACCAGGCGGTCCAGGTCAAAGCCCAGCGAAGCGGCATTCTTGGTCAAGTCCGGGATCGATTCCTCGAACGACACAAACACGCCGGGTTCGTTGTACTGTGTTGCGCCCCGAACCAGAAACTCCAGTCCGAGAAGTGTCTTTCCAGAACCGGCGCATCCAGTGACAAGAGTGGGGCGCCCGCGTGGCAACCCTCCCCAGGTGATTTCGTCCAAACCCTGGATGCCGGTGGATGCTTTCGGCAGCGTTTTGGAAGATGTATGACTTCCGTTCTTCTTTTGGGTCATTTGCTTCACCTTTGTCCTGCGGGATCTGCGGCGGGTTGGCAGTGGCGGCATCGCCCCGCCTCGCAGTCACCCCCACCAAGAGGCCACTCGGTCCCTTACCGTAGACTGCTTCTCCAGAAAGGCAGCCATAGATTTTAGCAGTATACGCGCAATCGCGTAAATCGAAGTTCGGAGCCTAGAGAACTCCTTCTTTCAGTCGCCGTTCAGACACCCGCACTGTCACCAACCATTACCCCGGTTTGGGGGTTGGGCCGAACTTTGGCAACCGCCCCCCAAGCCCTGAGGATTAGAGCGACTTTAAATACTCGACGAGGTCTCGCTGCTGCTCCGCGGTGAGATCGAGAGTACGAACCCGGTTGTAATGTGCCACGACGTCCGCGAGCGTTGCCGCGCTGCCGTCGTGGAAGTACGGAGGGTGCTGCCAAAGTGCGCGCAGTGGAGTTGTGCGGTATGCCTTGTTTGCCGTGCGCGCCGCGTACGCCCCGTCAACACCGGTTTCCGCCGCCCCGTGCAGCTTCCCGCTGTTGTTATCTGTGCCGGTCGCTCCGACGTGGCAGGTCGAGCATGCCTGGCCAAACAGCGTTCTTCCACGCTCGGCAGCCGAGGCGTCGAAGCTCGCCGCCGGTGGTGGAGGCGCCGACAGGCTATGCTGGTAGGCTCGCAGCGCTGCGAGTTTGGGGGTAACCATGTCCGGCGAATGCTTGATGTCAATCCCGAGCCGCGCGTCGGAGAAGTTGCCCTGCCCGCCCATTTGAGTGACGGCGACGTAGGCATTCCAATAGGAGATCGGTCCCTCCGCCGTGTAGGTTTCGTTCTTGACCTGGGCCAGGCCATACGCGGGTGGAATGACGAGCGGCGTGTTCTTCCCGTCCAGGTTGAAGCGCGGGTCGTATTTGCCGGGACCCCATGACTTGTAGACTGCTTTCTTCTGCGCGGGTAACACGGGCGAGAGTGCAATGATGGCCCCGACGTTAAGATCTCGATTCGGCCAGCCGTCTTTGCGGCGGCCGATGCCGGCCATGACGGAGTTGTCGACGGTAGAGTGGCAGAGCGCGCAAGTGACCCCAAGCCGCGTGATATGGTTGTTCGAGTCCACGGTGGCTTGGATGCCCACGATGGCGTTCATCTTGAGCAGTGCGACCGTGGTCGCCGGGCTCTTGAGGTCGACCTTTTCGAGGATCCCGGGGGGCAGCACATCCGCGTCCACCTTGAGACCGACCGCGAGCGCGGTCGTCGGGTCCACGCTTTTCTCGACGGCGTCATTCAGGTGGAGCGTGTCGGTCCAGAATTGCTCGTCACCAAAGGTATCGAAGCGGAAGATGCGCTGGCCCTCGGCGACGAGGGCGGGCGACGCCTGTTCCGTCGCCGAACGATCTCCCGTCGCTGCCGGCCGTGTTTCCTCAGGAACTGTTCTGCATCCGACAAGTGCAGCTCCCGTGATCAATCCAACGAGTGCTGTCGCTGCGATACCGATCCCCAGCGGTCGAAGCATCCGACCTGCAGTGTGTGCCATCTGGGTGTCCATGTCCTCTCCTATCTTTCCCTACAAAAGGCGGTTATTCTCAAGTCAATTCGCGTGTCAGTCTGTCAATATTGGCACGCATGTATGTTCAAGATTGCACATCCCAGCCTGTTGCGGTGAAACCCCGTGGCAGACGTTGCGCGACAAGGGGAGTGTTCGCCGTTCTCGCGCGAGAAACGGAGAAACTTCGGACACAAAAGTCCCCGCAGTCGGCCAAGAAGTGACTTTCGGGTGCTTGTAAGTTGTTGAAAAGGTGGTGCCGGGGGCGGGAATCGAACCCGCAACCTAGGGATTATGAGACCCTCGCTCTACCACTGAGCTACCCCGGCGGGTTGCTCGTCCAGTGCGCCGATGACCATCGTACCGGCACGGAAGTGGAGTGTCAACGCACGTTGGTTCTAGAAAATTCCGACAGATTTCCTATTGATTGAGAAACCTTGGCGTGGCATTGTACATCGTAGTAAGGGAAGCGGCGCCGGACGGAGAGGATGATGAAGAGGAAGAAGCCAATGAAGCTCGATTGGGACACACTCCGAACGCCGCTGAAGGAATTTGGCCTGCCGCCTTTTGTCGAACGCGCGGCTCGCTGGGTGGAGAAGCATCCCAAGACGGTGCTGGCCGGCGCGCTGATCGTTACGCTGACCTTGCTGCTGGCGCAAACCCCTGCGGAACAGTCCACCGAGGCTGATCCCTACAGCGGCGAGACCCCGCTCTTCGTTTAGGCGCGCAACCAGGAATGTCTGTCCTTAGAAGCCGCGGCCGCCGCCGCCGCCAAAGCCGCCGCCTGAAAAACCTCCACCGCCGCTGAAACCGGAGCCACCGCTGCTGCGGGGTGCCGAGGCCATCATCGTGCCCGCGCGGGAGGACATGCTGCTCAGATTGTTCACGAAGTAGCTGGGCCGGAAGCCGGTGTCGAAGCGCCCGCCGCGGTACCACTCGGGCGGCTGTTTGTAAATGTCGTCAAAGGCCCGCACCCAGTTCCGCTCCACGCCCAGGGCCATGGCGAAGGGCAGAAACTTCTCAAACATCTGCGGGGTCTTGACCATGCGCTCGAAGCGGTCGCTCTCGACGCGGGAGAGAAACTCTTCGAAGCCCAGCACGCCTTCGAGGGCGTGCGCGCCGCGCAGGGTGCGCGCCGGCATCTGCCAGCCGAAGAGCGCAATGATGGCGGCGGAGAGGAGCCTGGCCACGATGAAGGTGAGCTCCGACTGGCCCAGCATGGCGGCGATGATGCCGCCACCCCAGATGCTGAGCGCCGCCAGAACCACCGCCGCGATCAAATACCTTTTCTTCACGGAGTCGGGCCGGCGGTCGTAGAAGCCGCGCTGCAAAAGCTGAGTGAAGATGGCGTCGCGCAGGCCGGGGAGCTTCTTGTAGAAACTGTTTTCCAGCGCCGAGAGCTCGGTGCGGGGCAGGGCTTTCTGGCTCTGCGGGCCGACGTGGGCGGAGAGCTTCATCGCGGCGCTGTCGGCATCGTAGAAGAGAGCGGCGAGCAGCGTGCGCTCGTGAGGCTTGAGCTCCTGCCATTCGTTCATCGGCTTGCGGAGCTCGAAGGCGTAGTCGGTGCCCGACCACAAACCCAGCAGCTTTTCTTCCTTGGTTTCGTCGATGAAGAGGTAGCCGCGGACGGCGAGGTCGACGAGCGTGGCGGTGATGTCGCGCATGTCCGCGGAGTTGTCGATGAGGGTGCCGACCTCGGCCGGGGTGAGCGCCTGCGGCGGCTCGTACTGCGCGGGGATGGAGCGCAGGCGCGGGTCGCGCCCGCGCGTGTACCACAGCCAGAACATCAACCCAAAAACCAGGATGGGCAGCCCGAGCGGCCAGTTGCTGCGCAGAAAGAGGCCGGCGCGCTGCACGAACCCCGGCTCCTTGACCGCGCCCTTGTCCCAGCCGACCACGACCGTCAAGCCTTCGCGGATGCCGAGTGGACGGCGGGTCTGCACGCGGACGTAACTCTCGCGCGTTTCGACGCTGGCCTCCTGCTCGGTGGAGCCGTAGGCGCCGGTGTAGGCGATGGCGCGCAGGCCGCGGACGCCGCGGGGCAGCGTGACGGTGGCGCTGGCGAACTCGATGGGCATCTCCCATTCGTCGCCGGTGATGTTCCAGTAGAGCTCGTCGTGGTCGTCGAAAAAGCGGAGCGCGTTGCGCACGCGGTAGCGGAGGACGACGGTGCGGGTGGCGTTCTGCGCGCCGGGGACCCAGATCTTGAACTCGCGCAGGTGGCCTTCGCGGCCGATTTCGTGGCGCAGCTCGTTGCCGCGCTCGTCGGTGACGTTGATGGGCTCGAGCAGCAGCGTGTAGTTGAAACCCTTGTGGCGATACTCGATGGGAATCAGGCGGATGATGCCGTTCCAGGAGCCGTTGAAGCGTGGGCGCAGGGTTTCGGTAACGAGGACGTCGCCTTCGGGCAGGACAGTAATTTCGGCGTCGAAGCTTTCGAGAACAATCGAGCGCTCCTGCGCGCCGGTGAGCGCAGCAGCGCTCAGCAGCAGGAGGAGGGCGAACAGGGCGCGGCGGAGCATGCGGCCTCCGAGCGCGTCAGCGGGCCTGCGGTTCGAAGCTCACTTTGGGGGCGGCGCGCTCGGCTTCGGCGAGCTCGAAGAACTCGCGCCGCTGAAAATTGAACATCCCGGCGACGATGTTGGAGGGGAACTGAGCGATGCGGGTGTTGAAGTCGCGCACCACGGCGTTGTAGTAGCGGCGGGCGTTCTGGATGTAGTCCTCGATCTCCTGCAAGGTTTTTTGGAGCGAGGTGAAGCTCTCTACCGCGCGCAGTTGCGGGTAGGCTTCGGCGAGCGCGAAGAGTTGCCGCAGCGCCTGGGTCAGCATGCCTTCGGTTTCGGCTTTGGCGGCGGGCCCCTGCGCGCTCATGGCGCGGTTGCGGGCGTTGATGACGCCCTCCAGCGTGCCTTTCTCATGCGCGGCGTAGCCTTTGACGGTTTCCACCACGTTGGGGATGAGGTCGTAGCGGCGCTTGAGCTGGACGTCAATGTCCGACCAGGCGTTTTCGCTCTGCACCCGCAGCCGCACCAGGCTGTTGTAGGTGAGGATGAAAAACGCCGCCACCGCCGCGACCACCAGCAGCAGGATGAGAAGCATCGCGCAACCCTCCGGCTTTCAGATGACTGACTATACGCCGTGCGCCGCGCCAGTGCAAAGGGAATCCCACTCGGTTGACAGATTCTTTTCTCTTAATAATGATACCGGCGGGTGAACTGATGAGCGCGATTTCAGGCGCGGTGACGCAGACGGCGCAACGGTGGAAGAGCGACCGGTGGTTCTTCGGCGGCATGGGCGTGGCCGCCGCCGTTACGGTGTTCGTCGGCTTCGCGCCCACCTACTTTCTGAAAGATGTGCTGGGCGGGCCGCCGCTCACGCCGCTCCGGCACGTGCACGGGTTCCTGTTTACGAGCTGGATTGTCCTTCTCATCGCGCAAACCTCACTGATTGCGGCCCGCCGCACCGATGTGCACCGGCGGCTGGGCGTGGTGGGCGGCGTGCTGGCCGCGGCGATGGTTGTGGCGGGCACCACGCTTGCGGTGGAAATCGTCCGGCGCGGGGTGGCCCCGCCTGGGGTCGGGTCGCCGCTGGCGTTCTTCGCGGTTCCGCTGTTCGATATGCTGATGTTCGCGGGCCTGGTAGGGTGCGGCCTCTACTATCGGCGCAAGCCCGAAACGCACAAGCGGCTGATGCTGTTGGCGACCATCGCCATCCTCGCCGCCGCCATCGCTCGCTGGCCGTACGTGGCCGGGACGGGCCCGCTGGTTTTCTTCGGCTTGACGGACTTGTTCATCGCCGCCGGGTGGCTCTACGACCTCAAGACGCGCGGCAAAGTGCATCCGGCGTTCCTGTGGGGCGGGCTGGCGTTGATCGCCTCGCAGCCGTTGCGGCTGGCGGTCGCGGGCACGGACGCCTGGCTGGCGTTTGCCGACTGGGTTGCCCGCTAGGTTTCGCTTTCTTCGGTGGCGGCGTCGCCCCAGCGGAAGCCGCGGATGCGCCACTCGCCGCCTTCCTTCACCAGCGTGACGCGCACCGGCGTCTTGCCGCCGTCGGTGCTGGTTACGGTTCCGCGCAGCGTGCAGACGTCGTTCTCGATGTTGCGGTTACTGAAGGTGGAGTCAGAGGTCTTGAAGATCTGCGGGTTGGCGCGGACGTGGTTGGTGAAATCTTCCAGCGACAGCTCGGCCTGCAGGGAGGCAGAGAGGTAGCTATAGGCACGGGGATAGTCTTCCTTGTTTATGGCGTCGAGGTGCTCGCGGGTGACGCGCACCGGCTCGGCGGTTGCCTCCCAGACCAGCCAGAAAACGCCGCCGCCGATGCCGCCGATGAGGAGCACGAAGAGCAGCCCCACACCCCCGATGATGAGAAAAAGTTTCTTGGTGTCGGGCTCCATAGTGGGCGGAGTCTATCTCCCCGCCGCGCTCCGGGCAAGCTACTTCATGAACTGTTCGTAATCGGATGTGCCGCGCGTGAATTGAGAATCCAGCTCGATTCCGAGGGCGTCGGCGACTCGGGTGGCGATGTTGAAGAAGGCCGCCACCAGGACCACGGCGAGGATTTGTTCGTCGGAGAGGCCGTGGCTGCGCAGCTCAGCGATGTCGGCTTCCTTCATCTCCCACGGGGTCACCGTCAGCTTCTCGCCGAAGCCGACCATGGCGCGCTGGCGCTCGGTGAGCTGCGCCTGGCGCCAATCGGTCTTCAGCGCCTCCACCAGTTGATCGTCGCGAGTGATTCGACGCAGAAACTCTGCGTGGGATTCGGTTCAATAGTGGCAGCGGTTGGCGGCGCTGACGACGATGGCGATCATCTCGCGCTCTTCCGGCGTGAGGACGCCACCGTGATAAACCGCTCCACTCAGTTGCGTGTAGGCCCGCAGCGCGGTCGGGTTCAGGCTCAGCGCTTTGCGGATGTTGGGCACGAAGCCGTAGAGCTTCAGGCTGGAGTCATAGATCGCCTTCAGCTCCCCCGTTGCCTCGTTTTCATTGACTGTCTTGATCCACGCCATGAGTGCTCCTTTCTCGCGTTCTGGCCCGGTTGGTGGCGTAGTATATAAGGTAGAGAGAATGTGGTGAACCTCAGGGAAAAAGTTGAGCAGGCGATTCGGCGGCAGGAGTTGCTGGCGCCGGGGGTGCGGGTGGCGGTCGGGTGCTCGGGTGGGGCTGACTCGGTGGCGCTGGTGCGGCTGGTCTACGAGCTGAAAGACAAGCTGGGGCTGCGGTTGCTGGTCGCGCACCTCAATCACCAACTGCGCGGGGATGAGGCCGACGCGGACGAAGCCTTCGTCCGGCGGCTGGCGGAGCGGCTGGAGGTCGAGTTCGTTGTCCGCCGCGAGGACGTTGCCGCCCGGGCCAAGAAGGGAAAAGTGAACCTGGAAGAAGCCGGGCGCGAGGCGCGGCTGGAGTTCTTTGCTTCGCTCATCACGGCCGGCAAGGCCGACGCCGTGGCGGTGGCGCACACGCTTGACGATCAGGCCGAAACAGTGCTGGCGCGGCTGGTGCGGGGCGCCGGAACGCGCGGCCTGGCGGGCATCTATCCTGTGGTCGAGCCGGTTCCGGGCGCCAAGAGCGGGCGACTGGTGCGGCCGCTGCTGGGCGTGAGACGCAGCGAACTCCGAGAGTATCTGGATTTGCTGCACCAACCGTGGCGGGAGGATGCTTCCAACCGCGACCGGAAGCGGTTGCGGAGCCGCATCCGGCTCAAGCTGCTGCCGCAACTGGCTCAACTCGCGGGGCCGGCTGCCGTCGAGCACCTCGGGCGGCTGGCGGAGCACGCGCGCGAGGAAGAGAGCTTCTGGGCCGCGGTGGTCGAGCACCGCTTTGAAGTGCTGGCCCATCGGCGGGGAGAAGATCTCGACCTGCCGGTGCGGGCATTGGTCGAGCCCGACCCGTTGCTCGGCAAGCTCACCGGCCGGCAGGCGCGCGAAGGACAACGGGCTTTGGCGCGGCGGCTGGTGCGGCGCGCGCTGGCCGAAGTCCGCGGCGACCTGCGGCGGATCATGCAGAAGCACGTGGAGAGCATCCTGCACCTGGCGGAAGAGGGCCAGAGCGGCCAGCGGATCGCCCTGCCGGGCGTTGTGGTTGAGCGCGAGTTCGACCGCATTGTCATGCATCCTGCCGGTTTGCCGGTGTCGCCCGAAAGCTTCGAAGTGAAGATTGAAGGCCCGCAGGCGTTGCGGCTCCCCGATGGAGGCGTGCTGGAGTTCAAATTAGTTGGCGTCGCCAAATTGGAACCGGTCTATAATGGCCAGAGAAGCGTGGCTGCCGCGGCTCGGATGCGTTTTCCGCTGCTGGTGCGGAACTGGCGAGCCGGCGACCGCTTTCAACCTGCGGGTAGCCGCACGCGGAAGAAGCTGAAGACGCTCTTCCAGCAGGAACGGATTCCGGTGGCGGAGCGGGCGCGGTTGCCGCTGGCGGTTTGCGGCGACGAGATTGTCTGGGTGGCGCGACTGGGCGTAGCGGCGGGGTACGAGCTGACGCCGGGCAGCACCGACGCGCTGGTGATTGAGGAGAAGCAACAATCGTGAGCGGACTGCGAGTGCTCTACAAGCCGGAAGCCATCGCCCGGCGGGTGCGCCAGCTGGGGCGCGACATCAGCCGCGACTACCGCGGCAAGACGGTGGACGTGGTGGGCGTGGTGGAGAACGGCTACGTTTTTCTGGCCGACCTGGTGCGCTCGCTGACGGTTCCGGTGCGGACGCATTTCATCCGCACCGAGACGCGCGACATCGTCGACCCCAACACCGGCAAGCCGCGTCAGGAGATTTTCTACACGCCGGAGATTGATGCGGCAGGCAAGCACATCCTGCTGGTGGACGGCATCGTCCACACCGGCATCACCCACGATTTTCTGCTGCGGCGGATGTACCTGCGCAACCCGAAGACGGTGAAGGTGGCGGTGCTGGTCGATAAGGTGGCGGAGCGGCACGTGCTGCTCGAGCCCGATTACTTTGGCTTCCAAGTGGCATCTAATGATGTGGTGATCGGCTACGGCTTGTCGTACGACGGGATGAACGGCAACCTGCCGTATCTGGCCAGGGCGGCCCGTCCCGCCGGCCGCCGCGCCGCCGCCAAGCCGAAGAAACGGAAGAGATAGAGGGAACCACGGTGAATCCTACGGCCCGCAACGCGTTGTTCTGGATCGTCCTGCTGGGGACGATTGTGTTCCTGCTGATGATGCTGGGCTCGAGCATCACCGGCACGGTGCAGGAGCCGGCCTTCTCCGAGTTCATGAACAAGGTGGAGTCGGGGCAGGTGGCGAAGGTCGAGATCCAGGGCAACCGGGTGACGGGAGAATACAGGGACGGGACCAAATACAAAACCTTCATCCCCACCGACTACGCGGCGCACTCGGATTTCTACAAGACGCTGCGGGCGCAGGGCGTGGAGATCAAGGTCAAGGACGTCACCGGCGGCACCTGGCTGGTGTGGGGATTCAACCTGATTCCCATCCTGCTGCTGGTGGGCTTCTGGATTTTCATCATGCGGCAGATGCAGGTGGGGGGCAACAAAGCGCTCAGCTTCGGCAAGAGCCGCGCCCGGCTGGTGGGCTCGCAAGGCAAGAAGGTGACCTTCAAAGATGTGGCGGGCGTGGATGAAGCCAAGGAAGAGTTGCAGGAAATCATCGAGTTCCTGAAAGACCCGCAAAGGTTCCAGCGGCTGGGCGGGCGCATTCCCAAGGGCGTGCTGCTGGTGGGCCCGCCGGGAACCGGCAAGACGCTGCTGGCGCGGGCGGTGGCCGGCGAAGCCAACGTGCCGTTCTTTTCCATCTCCGGCTCGGACTTCGTCGAGATGTTCGTGGGCGTAGGCGCCAGCCGGGTGCGCGACCTCTTCGAGCAGGGCAAGAAGAACGCGCCCTGCATCATCTTTGTGGACGAGCTGGACGCCGTGGGGCGCCATCGCGGCGCCGGCCTGGGCGGCGGCCACGACGAGCGCGAGCAGACCCTCAACGCCATGCTGGTGGAGATGGACGGGTTCGACTCCAACGAAGGCGTCATCATCATGGCAGCCACCAACCGCCCTGATGTGCTCGACCCGGCGCTGCTGCGTCCGGGGCGCTTCGACCGTCGCATCATCGTGGCGCGGCCCGACGTGAAGGGCCGGGAAGAGATCTTCAAGGTGCATACCCGCAAGATCCCGCTGGCGCCCGACGTGGACCCTTCGGTGCTGGCGCGGGCGACGCCGGGCTTCTCCGGGGCCGACGTGGCCAACATGGTCAACGAAGCGGCGCTGCTGGGGGCGCGGCGCAACCGCAAGCACGTCCTGATGGAAGACTTCGAAGAGAGCAAGGACAAAGTCCTGATGGGCGTGGAGCGGCGCTCGCTGATTATTTCCGAAGACGAGAAGCGCAACACCGCCTACCACGAAGCCGGGCACGCGCTGGTCGCGACCCTGACCCCGCACGCCGACCCGCTGCACAAGGTAACCATCATCCCGCGCGGCATGGCGTTGGGCGTGACCATGCAGCTGCCCATCGACGACCGCCACAACTACAGCAAGGATTTTCTGGAGTCGCGGCTGGCGGTGGCCATGGGCGGCCGAGTGGCGGAAGAGGTGGTGCTGAACAAGGTCACGACCGGAGCCGGCGGCGACTTCGAGGAAGTCACCGAGCTGGCGCGGAAGATGGTGTGCGAGTGGGGCATGTCCGAGCTGGGACCGCTGACTTTCGGCAAGAGAGAAGAAGCTATCTTCCTGGGGCGGGAGATCGCCCAGCACCGCGACTATTCGGAAGACACCGCCATCCGCATTGACCATGAAGTCAAGAAGATCGTCATGATCGCCTACGAGCGGGCGCGCCAGGTGATCGAGCAGAACCGCGAGGCGCTGGAGCGTATCGCCCAGGCCCTGCTCGTCCGCGAAGTGCTCGACGCCAACGAAATCAAGTTGCTGCTGGAGGGCAAGCCCTTGCCCGAGAAGAAGCTCGCGACGCCGGCTGCGCCCGAAGCTGCGGCGCCGGCCGGCAAGGCCGCTCCCGCCGCCAAGCCCGCCCCCGCCTTCGGCAAGAGCGGCCAGGAAAAGCCCGCCCCCGCCTAGGAGCACCAGCGATGGGGAAGAAGGCAGCGGAGCCGATTCACGTCACTTGCCCGCATTGCAACACCAAGCTTGAAATAGACACCGAGTTGGCGGCGGTGCTCTCGCACGAGCCCCCGCCCGTGCCCAAGCACGACTTCGATGAGCAGCTCAAGGTCGTCAGCGAAGCCGAGCAGAAGCGTGACGAAGTCTTCCGGCAG
>JAXIPK010000266.1:0-3847 GCA_045402975.1 Acidobacteriota bacterium | reverse complement strand
CCACTGGGACCGCCCGATGGCTTTTTTAGGAGAGCTTCACGCCCGGCCGGCGCGGCGGTGCAGGAGCCGCACCAGAGCGGCGGTGGCGCGGGAGAAACGGGCGTCGCGGCGGTGAATCAGGTGGAGGTGGCGCGGCAGGTTCAGCTGGCGGATGCGGACTTCGGCCAGCAGCTTGCGCTCCACGTCCCAGCGCACGCACATTCGCGGGACGATGGCCACGCCCATTCCCATCTGCACGAAACGCTTGATGCTTTCGATGGTGGGGAGCTCGACGGTCATGCGCAGGGGCACGCGGTGCTTTTCGAAAAGCTGGATGACGCGCCAGCGGTAGGGGGAGTCGACGATGTGGGCGATGAAGGTTTCGTCGCCGACCTCGGCGATGTCGACCACACGGCGGCGCGCCAGGCGGTGGGTGAGCGGGACGACGAAGGTGAGCTGGTCGCGGAAGATGGGGACGGCGGCGAGCTTTTCTTCGGCGGGGATGTAGGAGACGACGCCGAGGTCGAGGCGGTAGTTGAGGACTTCGGCGGGAATGTCGCGGGAGAAAGTGCGCTGGACGGCGATGTGGATGCCGGGGTGGAGGCGATGGAAGCGAGCCAGCAGGGGCAGCAGGGCGTGGATGGAGCTTTCATTGACGCCGAGGGAGAGGCGGCCGCGGTGCAGCCCGCCCAACTCTTCCACCGCGCGTTTGGTTTCTTCGCGGAGGTTGAGGATGCGCTCGGCGTAGTCGCGGAGGACTTCGCCGGCGTCGGTGAGGCGGGCGGGGCGGCCGCCGCGCACAAACAGGCGCTGGCCAACCCAATCCTCCAGGCGGCGGACGGCGAGGCTGATGGCGGGCTGGGTGCGGTAGAGCTTCTCAGCGGCGCGGGAGAAGCTTTTCTCGCGAGCAACGGCGAGGAAGGCGTGGAGCTCCGTCAAGTCCATTGCCTACTCATAACAATTATTTATCTGTTTTACAAGAATTATAAATTTGACTTCTTTAGGGGCGCCGGGGTTAGCTAGGACTTTTCACGGAGGGCGTCTCAAATGGACCGCGTCCACATCTTCGACACCACGCTGCGGGACGGCGAGCAATCGCCGGGCTTTTCCATGAACGTGCAGGAGAAGCTGCGGATGGCGCGGCAGCTCGAAGAGCTGGGCGTGGACATTCTCGAAGCCGGCTTCCCCATCGCCTCGCCGGGCGACCTGGAAGGGGTGCGGGCGGTGGCGGGGGCCATCGACGGCTGCCGGGTGGCCGCCCTGGCGCGGGCCAAGCAAGTGGACGTGGAAGCGGCGCTAAAGGCGCTGGAGCCGGCGGCGAAGCCGCGGCTGCACGTCTTCCTGGCAACCTCGGACCTGCACCTGCACCACAAGCTGAGGATGTCGCGGGCAGAGGCACTGGAGGCAATCGTGCAAATGGTGTCCTACGGCCGCCAGCGGTGCCCGGAGGTGGAGTTCTCGGCCGAAGACGCCAGCCGCACCGACCTCGACTACCTCTGCACCGTGATGGCGGCGGCGGCCGATGCCGGGGCCACCATCCTCAACCTGCCCGACACCACGGGCTACGCGGTCCCGGAGGAGTATAGCGCGATGTTCCGCCGGGTGCGCGAGCACCTAGGCGGGCGGCCAGGGATCACCTTGAGCGCGCACTGCCACAACGACCTGGGGATGGCGGTGGCGAACTCGCTGGCAGCGGTACGCGCGGGAGCGCGCCAGGTAGAGTGCACGATTAACGGCATCGGAGAACGGGCCGGCAACGCCTCGCTGGAAGAAACGGTGGTGGCACTGGCGGTGCGGCAGGCTTCGTTCGGCGTGGGCACCAACGTCCGACTGGAGAAGATCTACCCCACCAGCCGGCTGCTTTCGGACATCACCGGCGTTAGTGTGCCGCCCAACAAGGCGGTGGTGGGCGCCAACGCATTTGCGCACGAGGCGGGCATCCACCAGGACGGCATCATCAAGAACCCGCTGACCTACGAAATTATTCCGCCGGAAGCGGTGGGGGTGCCGGCGCGGCGGCTGGTTCTGGGCAAGCACTCCGGCCGCAATGCGCTCTGCGTGCGCTTGAAGGAACTGGGCTACGAAGTCAGCGGCGTGGAACTGGCGAAGTGCTACGAAGGGGTGATGAGGTTGGCGGACGCCCAGAAGCAGGTGACCGACCGAGACCTGCTGAACACGGTGCACAAGGTGATGCGGCAGCGAATCCGGCCGCAGGCTTGCGTGCCGGCCAAGCCTACAGCTCTGGCCAAGGTCGGCCGAGCAGTCGTGGGTCACGCAGAGGTTCCCCAGCGGATGCAGGAGAGACTGCGGCGCTCGGTGGGCGAGCACGACCCCTACGGCTGGGGCGTCTAGGCTACTGCTTCGGCTTGTTTGTCTTGGGCGGCGGCAACGGAAACCTCGCCTCGCACTTCTCCTTCATGGACGGCTGGTGGAAGTTGGTGTGCATCATGGCGTCGGCGGCCAAACAGCCATAGTGAAACTGCGCGGCGATGTTCCTGGGACTAACCTCCAGAGTCCCTGAGTAGGCCTTTTCCGGCACCACCATCCCCAACTGATAGGGAAGCGACCAGTCGCCCGCCGAAGCCGGGTTGTAGGAAGCTACCGGGAAGTCCTGGTTGAGCTCGGCAAAAAGTTTTTCGAACTGCTCGCGCTGCTCGGGAAGCAGGAGGGCTCTGGTGGATTCGTAGTAGCGCTGGCGCCAGTAGAGGAAGTCGTTGGCGGCGGACATCAGGTTGAGGTCGCCGCGATAGGCGCTCTCCAGAACCATGTCGAGGGTGCGAAAGAGAACCTTGCGGCCGTCGGTCACCTGATTGGACCCTGGCGCCAGCAGGTCGCGCTGGATGGGGTAGGCGTCCTCATGGCGCGAGTAGGGGCCGGTAACAATCACAAACAGTTGCTGCACGTCCTGCGGAGGGGGTGTGCCGGCGCGCAACCAGTCCCGGCAAAGGCCCTTCTCGGCCGTCGGGCTTTCCCTCGCCGGGCATTTGTGGAAGTACGGCAGGATGGGCGTGTTGTGCATAAGGCCGCCATCGCCAAACTGGAGCCAGTGTCTCGGGTCGGTATCCTGGTCTGATTGCTGGATGCGGGGCATCTTGCCGACCACGGGGATGAGGGCGCTGGCGTAGATGTATTGGAGGAAGTACTTGCGGTCGTTGTTGGGGAACTGGGCGGTGGGACCGATTTCGCGGTAGGTGCCGTCCCAAAAGGAGGCGGAGCCGACGCGCACCGGGCGGCCGGACGCCGCCAGGGCGTCCACGTCCACATTGTCCTGGATAAGCTTCATCAGCGGGTCGAAGGTGAAGAGGTTCTCGGTGCCGAAAAAGCCGAAGCGGAAGAAGAGGGCCCACCTCCAGCCGGGCCAGCGCGGCTTGAGAACCTGCTTAGGACTGCGGATGCTCTCCCAGACGCGAACCAGATGCTCGGCGCGCTCGGCGAGGTTCCGGACCGAGGCCTCCGGATCGGAGTCGGGGGGCGCCTGGGCCAGTATGACGGAATTGAGAGAGCCGACGGAGACGCCGGCAAATTCCTGGAAGTCGCAGCGGCGGTGGACGATCAGGTGATAGGCAGCGCCGGCCTGGAAGGCGCCTTTCAAGCCGCCGCCGCTGAGGACCAGGGCGCGCTGGGCAGGCGGGCCGCAGGGTTCGGGGTCCTGGGCTGCGGCGCCCGGGGGAAGAGCCAGACCGACGAGAATCGTACTGAGGATGAAGAGCGGGTAGTATCGTCTCACGAGCGCCTCCTGGATTCCGTAGGCTCCAAGGCTAAACCGGACGCGCGCCCCTAGCAAGGAGGCTTCACAGGAGCGCAGCCATCTTTTTTTGCAGCCAACGGCCAGAGTGGGCAACGGCGACTGTACATCGGAGCAACTAAC
>JAXIPK010000222.1:0-5130 GCA_045402975.1 Acidobacteriota bacterium | reverse complement strand
GCGGGTTGAGCGAGCAAGCTGAGTCCAGCGGTGCTGGACCAGATTCTCGCCAAGCTGCCGCGGCAGACTGACCCCAACGTGCTGGTGGGGTTCGCCACCAGCGACGACGCCGGGGTGTATCGAATCTCGGACGAGCTGGCGTTGGTGCAGACGGTGGATTTCGTCACGCCGATCGTGGACGACCCGTATCTCTATGGGCAGATTGCCGCCGCCAACTCGCTCTCCGACGTCTACGCCATGGGCGGGCGGCCGCTGACGGCGCTGGCGGTGCTGGCCCTTCCGGAGAAGAGCGACCCCGAAGTCGCCGAAAAGATTCTCGCCGGTGGGCTCGACAAGATGATTGAAGCCGGCTGCACGGTGGTGGGCGGGCACTCGATTCGCGACGAAGAATTGAAGTTCGGCTACGCCGTCACCGGCACGCTCCACCCGAAGCGCATCTGGACCAACGCCGGGGCGCGGGCGGGCGATCGCCTGCTGCTCACCAAGCCGCTCGGCACCGGCGTCATCACCACGGCGCTGAAGAAAGGCGCGGCGCGCGAGGAGTGGGTGGAAGGCGCAACGCGGGCGATGGCTCAGCTCAATCGCGCCGCGGCGGAAGCGCTCCTCCCGCTTGGCGACGCCATCCACGCGGTGACCGACATCACCGGCTTCGGCCTGCTCGGGCACGCCCGCGAGGTAGCGGCGGGCAGCGGCGTCAGCCTGGTCATTGACAGCACGCAGATTGAATTCCTGAAGGGCGCGCTTGAGTGCGCTCACGCCGGCCACATAGCCGGCGGCTTGAAGAACAACCGCGAGTTTCTCGGCGGGTGCGTGGAGTTCGGCGAGGAAATCTCGCCGGATATCCAGGCGCTGCTTTATGACCCGCAGACCTCGGGCGGGCTGCTGGTGGCGGTGGCACCCGACGAAGTGGAGGCCGCGCGCCAGGCGCTGCTGGCCGTGGGTTGCGCCGCCGCCCACGTCGGCGAAGTGGTGGCCAAGACATCCCCTCTAATCGCCGTCACTTAGGGCGTCTTAACGTCTTTCCCGGCCGACGCAAGCATCTAATCAAATGCTTAGGAGGAGAACCTATGAGCCGTAACCGCATACGTGGGTTTGTGACTCTTGTCGCAGTAGCCGCCCTGGTGGCCCCGCTCGGCGGGCAGGCGCAATCCCAGGGCGTGCAAGTGAAGGTAACTGTAACGGCGGTGGGGCACAAGGGCGCCGACCCCGCCAGTGTGACGAAAGAAGATGTTCAAGTGCGCCAGAAGAACGAACGGCGGCCGGTGATCAGTTGGGTCTCCGCGCAAGACCAGAAAGTCGGGCTCGACCTGATTATTCTGGTAGACGACGCGCTCGACTCCAGCGTTGGCATTCAGCTTGACCCGCTGGCCAAGTTCATCCGCTCGCTGCCGCCTACCACGCGGGTAGCGGTAGCCTACGCGCGCAACGGCAACGCCCTGCTGCAGCAGAACCTGACCGACGACCACGAGGCGGCGGCCAAGGCTCTGCGGATTACGCTGGGCAATCCCGGGGCCGGCGGCAGCCCCTACCTCTCGCTGATTGACTTGCTGAACCGGATTCCGCCGGGCAGCAACCGTCGCGCCGTGCTGTTCATCTCCGACGGCATTGACCTATTCCGCGGCGTCTCGGGCTCTTCGCCGGGGTCAAACTTCGACCTGCAACGGGCGATTGACCGGGCGCAGCGTGTCAACACCAACGTCTTCACGCTCTTCGCCAGCGGCGCCGGGCGCCTGCGGCGCAACTCGTTTCTGGTGGGCAACGGCCAGAGCTCGCTCTCGCGCCTGGCGGCGGAGACCGGCGGCGACAGCTTCTTCCAGGGCTTTGGCACGCCGGTGAGCTTCGAGCCGTTTCTGGACGATCTGAAGGACATGCTCGAGCACCAGTACGTGCTGACCTTTACGGCCAAGCCGGGAGCGAAGTCGGGCAACCAGCCGCTGAAGGTGACCACCGAGGTACCCAACGTGGAGTTGATTGCGCCCCAGCGCGTCTGGGTCCCCGCGGAGTAATGACCAGAGAGCCGGGCTTCAGTGGGCGGGGTTGTTGAGCTCCTGCTCGATGATGCGGACGAAGTTGTCGATGGGCTGAGCGCCGCGCAGGACGCGCCCATTGATGAAGAAGCCCGGAGTGCCGGTGATCCCCAGCGCCTCGGCTTCGGCGAAGTCTTTCTCGATGGCGGCGTCATACTTGTTGCCGGCCAGGCAAGTGTCGAAGGCGGCGACATCGAGCCCCAGCTCCTGCGCGACGCCCTTGAGTTTGTCGGGGGTGGGCTTCGGCGCGATTTCATAGAGCTTGTCCTGGTATTCCCAGAACTTCCCCTGCTCGCCGGCGCAGCGCGCTGCCACGTGTGAGCGCGTCGCTCCGGGATGCAGCCCCTCCAGGGGAAGATCCTTGTGGACGATGCGCAGCTTGTCGCCGTAGCGGGCCTGGAGCGCCTGCAAAGTGGCATGAGCGCGGCGGCAGAAGGGGCAATGAAAATCCTCGAACTTGATTATGGTCACCGGAGCAGTGGCGGGGCCGCGCGCCGGAGCGCCTTCGGTGGAGACGGAGGCGCGATAAAAAGGCGGCAGCTCGAGCTGAATGGCGACGGTGGCTTGCTGCCGCAGCGAGTCGACGAACTCCTTGCGCCGCGCCGCCTGTTTCTGCCCGCGAATGTAGTCGCGGATTTCCTCGCGCCGGGCCGCCTCCTCTCCCTCGATGTTTTTCTTGTTGGCTTCGTAGAAGGTGTGGACTTCTTCGTCGGTAACGGCTGGAAGTTTGGAGTTAACCTCGGCCTCGAGAAGGGCGTCAACGGAGAGGCTGCGGCGGGCGGCTTCCTGAGCCAGCAGGCGGCTTTCGATGAGCTCGTCGAGCTTGCGGCGCTTACTTTCATAGAGCTGGGCTTGCAAGCGGTCGAGTTGGTCGGCGAGGGCATGCTCGAGGTCGGCGGCGCTGATGGCTTCGCCGTTCACCACCGCCACGGGACGAGCGGCCGGCGGGACCGGCGGCGACTGTGCGTTCAACGCCGGCGCCGCCGCGAGTAGAAACAAGAACGCTACTATATTAGTTCGCATATTCCTCTCTTTTTGTACTCCCTCATTGGCGAGCTGCGCAACTGGCGCGGCAAAAAAGAAGGGGCCGTTCCGACCCCCCGGGACGGCCCCTACAGTGCTGCGTTGAATCCAAGACAAGTTTGAGCCCGCGGCGAAAAAGCGGCAATTGCAAGAAGGTGGGGGGCGCGGGGCACATTAGTTCCGCCATGGAGGGAGTACTTCTGTACTGGATCCCTCTTGGAGACACGCAGCAGAAAAGGCAAGGGCCCCGACGGGCGTCGGGGCCCTCAAACCAGGCCCTGTTACTCCCTGTAGGCTAGTAAGGGGTGTCGAAGGGACAGGGTTGGGCCTGGAACAAGCTTAGGTTCACTACCCCACACTCATAATCTAGAACTCGCGTTCCGCCGGTTTCGGCGGCGGCATCAGCCGGTACTCGTTGATGGTCACCGCCAGCACGGCCCGCACCCGCTGGCCGGCCGGGTCGAGGACACGAACTACCTGGGCCCGACAGTGGATGCTTGCTCCCACATGTCCCGCCAACCCCACCGGCAGAGCCATGCGCATCTCCAGGGGAGCGCTGGCATCCACGGGAACGTCAGTCTGGAAGAGGACGCCGGAGCGGCTGATGTTCTCGATCAGCCCGTGGCTCCATTCTTTGTCGCCCGCGGCGCGGAATTGAACCGGCATGTGCAGCGGAACCCGGGTGGCGCGAGGTACCGCTCGGGCCGAAACCCCCTGTACGGCTTGAGCTGCGTTGCTCACTCGCTTTCCCTCCAGTACCCCGATTCGAATCGGGGTTGCGCTCGCTTCGAAGTTCGTTCCCCCAAATTCAAACTCACCTCGAAACGAAGGCTCAGGGTACGGTCAGGGCGAGATTGTGTAAATAGTTCTGGGGTGGCGAAGCGGTGGCACCAAGGTGCCTGGCACCCGAAAGCTTCAGGGGCTAAAGAGTTCCGACGAGACGGTGCTCGATGGCGAACAGGGCTAGCTCCAGCCGGTTCGAGACGCCGACTTTGTCAAAAATATTGGTCAGGTGGTGCTTCACCGTGTCTTCGCTGATGCTGTACTTGCGGGCGATGTCCTTGTTGGTGTAGCCGAGCACGATGGCGGAGACAATTTCCAGCTCGCGGGGAGTCAGGCCGAAAGCTTTCTTGCGCGACTCCTCTCCGGCAGCGGGGACGAGGTCGCGGAGGACTTTGACCAGGTCGGTCACGGCTTCGCGGCCCACCCAGAACTGTCCCGACACCACGGTGCGGATGCTCTTGAGCAGGAGCTCGGTGGAGGTCTCCTTGAGGACGACACCGCGGGCGCCGAGCTGGAGGGCTTCGACCAGTTGAGCCTTGTCGATGGCGACGGTGAGAAGGATGGTGCGGACGGGGGTTTGGAGGTTGGTCAGCTCGCGCAAGGCCTCGAGGCCGGGCTGATGGGGCATGGCGAGGTCGAGCAGGAGCACGTCCGGCTGAATCTGGCGGGCCAGACGGACGGCTTCCTCGCCGTCGGAGGCCTCGCCAACGACATGGAAGTCGGGTTCCGCTTCCAGCAGCTTGCGCAACCCGTCCCGGAAGATGGGATGGTCGTCGGCGACCAGAATG
Organism: Acidobacteriota bacterium; assembly: GCA_045402975.1. Taxonomy (GTDB): domain Bacteria; phylum Acidobacteriota; class Terriglobia; order Acidiferrales; family 2-02-FULL-67-57; genus JACPRL01. The sequence goes on along the minus strand of JAXIPK010000222.1, from coordinate 509 downwards.
CGGATTTTCGGCTTGCGCTCAGGCACGAGTAGTCTCCAACCCCTCGGTTGTCTTGGGAGCCTGCGGCAGGGTGATTTCCAACCGGGCCCCACCCCCGGGGGTAGATTCTACCGTAAGTTCGCCGCCGATGCTGCGCACTCTTTCCTTGATGACCAGAGGCCCGCGGCGGGCGGAATCGAGCTCCGACTGCGTGAGCCGGCCGCTGAAGGGGAAGCCGCGCCCATCGTCATCCACCACCAGGCGCCACTGGCCGTCCTCCCAGCCGAACCGCACCAGGACGTTGCGGGCGCTGGAATGTTTGCGGACGTTCACCAGCGCCTCCTGAACGATGCGAGCCAGCTCGCGGCAAACGCGCGGCGGCAGGCGCACTTCATCGAGCTCGGAGACGAAGCGGGCGGCGATGCCGGTGTCGCGCTGAAAGCGGTCCACGGTTTCAGCCAGGAACTCGAGCAGCCGCTGCGGGTCGAGCTCCATCGGCTTCATCTGCTGCATCAACTCGCGCACGTTGA
>JAXIPK010000307.1:0-15923 GCA_045402975.1 Acidobacteriota bacterium | reverse complement strand
CAAGAGGTCGCCCGGCTTGACGCCCGCCTTCGCGGCCGGGCCGGTTGGAGAAACACGAATCACGACGGGAGAGATGTCGGGCAACCAGCCGACCTCCCACAGCCCGGGCTGGCCGCGCTCGGGAAGGGTGAGTTGGAGCGTGAGGTTCTGCTCGCCGCGCTGCACGACCACAGGAACGGCCGGGCCGCTGGCGAGAGTGGTTTCGATTCCCACATCCTCCCAGGTGGCGGTGGCGCCGGCGCCGATCTTCAGGATTCGATCGCCGGGCTGGATCCCCGCCGCGCCCGCGGGCGACTCCGAGAGAACCGCGGCGACCACTGGAGTTTCGTCCAGAACCGCCGGGCGCTCATAGTGAACGTAGAAGACGCCCGCCAGAAGCAGAACGGCTGTGAGGATGTTGACCGTGGGGCCGCCGAGCACAATCAGCGTGCGCTGCCAGCGCGGCTTGGAGAAAAACTCATCGGGGGCGCCGCTGCGGTCTTCGGCCGGGTTGTCGCCGGCCATCTTGACGTAGCCGCCGAAGGGCAGCGCGCTCACGCGGTAGTCGGTCGGCCCGCGCGTGATTCCCCAGAGCCGCTTGCCGAACCCGATGGAAAAAATCTCCACCCGCACGCCCACCAGCTTGGCGATGACGAAGTGTCCCCACTCGTGCACCAGCACCATCAGCCCGAGCAGGGCGATACCGACCAGAATCCAGAGATTCATCGGGCCTTCCTTCGACGGCGAAGCGTGGTGAGGAGGTGCGAGGCATAGGAGCGCGCCTGGCGGTCGCAGGTCAGCACTTCCTCAATGGTTTTGAGCTTGATCGGCGTCGAGGATTCGAGCGTGCGCTCAATCAACTCGGGGATCTGCGTGAAGCGCAAGCGGCGATTGAGAAAAGCGTCAACCGCCACCTCGTCGGCGGCGTTGAGCACGCAGGGCATCGAGCCGCCCGCGGCCAGCGCCTGGCGCGCCAGCCGCAAGCACGGGAACTTCTTTTCGTCCGGTGGCTGGAAATCGAGTCGCCGCAGCTCGCCCAGGCTGAAGCGATGGTTCGCCGACGGTAGCCGGTCGGGATAGGTCAAGACGTATTGCAGCGGCAGGCGCATGTCGGGCGGGGCCAACTGCGCCAGCACCGAGCCGTCCACGAACTCCACCATCGAATGAACGGTGGATTGCGGATGGATGACCACTTCAATCTGCTCCGGCTTCAAGCCGAACAGCCAGTGCGCTTCGATGACTTCGAAGCCCTTGTTCATCAGCGTGGCCGAATCCACGGTGATTCGATTGCCCATCCGCCAGTTGGGATGCTGAAGCGCCTGGTGCGGCGTGGCGCGCTCGAGCCTGGCGCGCGGCCAACGCAGGAACGGCCCGCCGGAACCGGTGAGAATCAGCCGCCGCATCTCTTTCGCTTGCCCGGCGCGCAGGCATTGGTGAACGGCGTTGTGCTCGCTGTCTACGGGAAGAATCTCCGTTCCGCTCACCGCAGCGGCCGCGGTCACGAGCTCGCCCGCGGCGACCAAAACCTCTTTGTTGGCCAGGGCCAGTGTTTTTCCCGCCGCCACGGCCTTGAAGCTGGCTTCCAGCCCCACCACGCCCACGATTGCGGAGACAACGGTTTGCGCGCGGGGATGCGTCGCCGCGGCGACCAGCCCTTCGCGTCCCCAGAGGATCTCCGGCTCGCGCGTCAGCCGCAGGGCGCGCAAACGCTCGCGCAGCGCCGCCACCCGGTCGGCGGAGGCCAACGACACTACTTCGGGATGGAAACGAGCTACCTGGCCGGCCAATCGCTCGACGTTCTCGCCCGCCGCCAGCGACACCACCGTGAAGCGCTCAGGGAACTGCTCCACAACTTCCAGGCACTGACGCCCCACCGAACCAGTGGAGCCGAGAATAGCGATCTGACGCATCAAGGTTGAATGACGTTGCGGGTCAGCAACCACCAATAGTACCACAGCGCCGGAGCGGCGAATAAGAGGCTGTCGATGCGGTCGAGTATTCCGCCGTGGCCGGGCAGCAGGCCGGAGGAATCCTTGACGCCGGCGCCCCGTTTGAGCGCCGACTCGGCCAGGTCGCCCAACTGCGCGACGATGTTGACGATGATGCCCAGCAGCAGACCGTGGACCTCGGGAAGAAGGGGAAACCAGAAGCGAAAGAGATAGAAGGCTGCGGCTGCCGTCGCCACCAGGCTGATGACCGTGCCCTCCATTGTCTTGCCCGGGCTTATGGTGGGCGCCAGTTTGTGACGCCCCAGCGTCTTCCCGCCGAAATAGGCGGCGCTGTCCGTGACCCAGATGAGAACGAGAAGATAGAGCAGCGCCCAGGCGCCATAGGGCAGAGCGTGCAGGCTCAGCATCAGCGAAAACGGGAGCGCGACATAGAAGAGGCCGAAGACCGCGGCGGCCGCGGCCCAGAAGACTTCGGCGGTCATCCGCGGGCGCGCCATCGCCAGAAGAAAGAGCGCCAGCGACGCGCCGATGAGCGCCGGCAGAAGGTGTTCCGAGCGCCACGCTGCCACCACCCACAGCGTCAGCCCTGCCAGGTAGACCGGCAGGCGGGCCGGCGCGGCGTTCAATCGGACCGCCAGCTCGAGGTATTCCCACAGCGCCAAGAGCGCGAAGGGCAGGAACCCGACAAAGAAAAGCCAACGCGGCGCCCACAACACCAGCGCGACTACCACAGGTATAAGGACAACTGAGGTCAGAATGCGCTTGAGCATTGGAATTGCCGGACTATAGTACCGTGTCGGGGTCGGGGATGGGGAGAGGAGAGCGCTGCCGCCATCAATCCGCCAGCAGCTTCATCAGCTTGCGGTTTTTCTCCACCGCGCGGCGGAACTGACGCAGGGCTTCGGGACGAAGAGTCCCCTGCGAAGGGACGACGACCTCCAGGTAGTGCCGGAGAGCTCGCTCCAGCAGGTAGCGGCGGGTTTGGCCGTTGCGACGGGCAACCTGGTCGAGGCGGGCGTAGAGCCCGGCATCAATCTCCAGGCCCAGCTTGCGTGCTCGTCGTGCCATGCCAACGCCATTCTGGGTGCCGGTTCTTCCCAAGTCAAGGGAAATCTTCCCATTTCTAGATTAATCTAGAAATGGCCCGCAGGCTTTGTTAGTGACCGGAACGAGCTAGCGGTGGGAAGGCTGGGGTCGGCGGGCCGGCGGCGCAGGCTCGGCTTGCGGCGAGAGGCCGCCGTAGCGGCGTTCGCGGCGCTGGAAGTCGAGGATGGCCTGGAGCAGATGGGCAGGGGTGAAGTCGGGCCAGAGAGTTTCGGTGACCCAGATTTCGGCGTAGGCCATCTGCCAGAGCAGGAAGTTGCTCAAGCGCATTTCCCCGCTGGTGCGAATGAGCAGGTCGGGGTCGGGCAAATCGCCAGCGTCGAGGTGGGCGCTGAGGGCGGCTTCATCCACGGGCAGGTGGCCGTTCTGCTGGCGGCGCTCGATGAGGCGCTGCACGGCGTCGACAATCTCGGCCCGGGCGCTGTAGTTGAGCGCCACGACCACCTGCAGGCCGGTGTTCTGGGCTGTAGCGTCCAGCGCGTGGGCGATGTCGCGACGCACCTCCGCCGGCAGCTCGCGCCAGCGCCCGATGACGCGCAAGCGAACGTTGTTGCGGCGCATGTAGTCGAGCTCGCGGCGCACGTACTGGCGGAGGAGTTGCATCAGGAAGGCCACTTCTTCCCGGGGGCGCTTCCAGTTGTCGAGAGAAAAAGCGAAAAGGGTCAGCACGGGCAGGTGCATTCGAGCGCAGAACTCCACAATCTGGCGAACGGCGCGCACACCGGCGCGGTGCCCGGCGATGCGGGGCTGGTGGCGGCGGCGGGCCCAGCGTCCGTTGCCGTCGAGGATGATGGCAACGTGGCGTGGCAGCGCGGCGGGGTCGAACTGCGCCCACAGACGCGCCTCTTCGGCGTTCATCTTGAACGGCGGCCTGGTTTTCATCGGTGGATTCACCCTAGCACAGCGACTGGGGAGAGGCAATGCGCGGTGGTCAGCCTCTTCCCTTCCCTCCGACAAGGCCGAGGGCTTCGACGCCCAGGTACAGGAGCGTGAAGGTGAGAACGACGACGAGGATGACCGTGCCCCAGGCGACGACGTTGCGTGGCTTGGAGTTCCGCCACTCGCCCATCAAGTCGACCCGGTTGACTAGAATGAGCATGAAGATGAGCACCACCGGCAGGAGGAAGCTGTTCACCACCTGCGAAAGCACCAGGATGCGCAGCAAGGGCGTGTGGGGCAGAAGGATCAGGCCGGCGCCGACGGCAATCAGCGCTGTGTAGAGCCAGTAGAAGATGGGGGCGTCGCGGAAGCTCTTGTCGAGGCCGGCCTCGACGCCGATGCCTTCGCAGATGACGTAGGCGGTGGAGAGCGGCAGAATCGAAGCGGCAAACAGGGAGGCGTTGAGCAGGCCGAAGGCGAACAGCGCCGAGGCGTACTCGCCGGCCAGCGGGCGCAGGGCGTGGGCAGCCTCAGCCGCATCCTGAATGTGCGTGATGCCGTTCTTGTTCAGCGTGGCGGCGCAGGCCACGATGATGCAGAACACGACGGCCATGCAGGTGATGCTGCCGACCAGAACGTCGGCGCGGGTTTCCCAGTAGCGCTCGCGCGGGATGCGCTTCTCCACCACGGATGATTGCAGGTAGAAGTGCTGCCAGGGCGCGACCGTGGAGCCCAGCAGCGCCAGCAGCATCACCAGGTAGCTGAGCTTCCACTCGATGACGGGCCGCACGCTGTGGTAGGCGGCCTTCATCCAATCGGGCTCCGCCAGCACGGCGGAAAAGATGTAGGAGACGTAGAACAGACACCCAACCAGAAAGACGCGCTCCACCAGGCGGTGGCTGCCGCGCAGCACCAGCAGCCATACCAGGAATGCCGCCAGCGGTACCGCCACGTGCCGCGGGACGCCGAAGAGCTCGGCGCTGGCCGCCACGCCGGCGAACTCCGCCATCACGTTGCCCAGCGCCACCGCCATCACCGCCAGCATCAGGAAGAAGGTGGTGCGGAAGCCGAACTCTTCGCGGATAAGGTCGGAGAGGCCCTTGCCGGTGACCACGCCCATGCGAGCCGCCATCTCTTCGGTGACGTAGAGGATGACGGTCATGGGGATGATGGTCCACAGCAGCAGGTAGCCGAACTGCGCCCCGGCGAGCGAGTAGGAGTAGATGCCGCCGGCATCGTTGTCGACGTTGGAGGTGATGAGGCCGGGGCCGATGACGCCGAGGAAGAGCACAACCCGGCGCCGCCACAGCCGGAGCTGCGGAAAGGGCCGCCGCACGACCCCCCACAATTGTTTTACGCCTGCTTTTGCCACAGTCGCGTCACAATCGTATCCACGCTGATCATGCCCATCAGCTTGTGCTCGGCGTCGACTACCGGCAGCGAGCGCAGGTCGTACTTGTCGAAGAGGTCGATCACCTGCTCCTCGTTGGTCTGTGTGTCGGCGAAGATGAGCTGTTCGGTCCGCAACTGCCCGAGCGGAGTTTCGGCCGGGGCCAGCAGTAGCCGCCCCATGGGCACGGCGCCGACGAGAGTGTTGTCGGTTCCGATGAGGTAGATGGTGTCGAGGGCTTCGACCGACACGTCGCTGCCGCGCAACGCGTTGACGACCTGAGTGGCGGTCGTGGCCTCGACGGAGGCGAAGACTTCCGGCGTCATCAAGCCGCCGGCGGTGTCTTCGCCGAACTGGAGAAGCTCGGTCAGCTCGCGCGCTTCGCTACCGCCCATGTCCTCGAGCACTTGCGTCGCGACCTCGGCAGGCAACTCGGCCAGCACGTCGGCGGCCTTGTCGGGCGGCATGTGCTCGAGGATTCCCGCCGCACGTTCGGGCTCGAGCTCCTCGAGGATCTGCGCTTGCAGAGCGTCGCTAACCTCGCCCAGGGCTTCGGCGGCGGTTGCTTCGTCCAGCGACTCGATGACGGCATCGCGCTCGGCCGGCGGCAGATCCTCGATGATGTCTGCAATGTCGGCCGGGTGCAGGCGGCGGAGCTTCGACTCGGGCAGCTTGAGCTTGACGCGCCGCAGCGGGTCGGGCTCGATGAGGTCCACGAACTCCCACGGGATGGCGCGCGTCGGCAGGCCCTTCTGGACGAAGCGGACGAGGTTGGGAGGTAGCACACCTTTCAACAAACGCCGCAGGGCGCCGTGCAGGCCGACGTCCACTTGGGCGACGCGCAGCTCCATGTGGCTGTTGATGGGGACTTCGACCAGGTCAACGTCGTTGACGCGGACGACCTTGCGGCCGTGCAGGTCAATGATCTGTTGGTCGAGTACGTCCTTGCGGACGGTCAGCCAGCCTTCATCGGGGTGATAGGTGTCGAGGTGGAGTTCGCCGGTGTTGAGCCGTACGGTGCCGGGGGCGGCCGAGGCGACCTGGTCGTAGCGGGCGACCAGCGGTTGGTAGCGCCCGCGGGCAATCACCAGACGGGCGACGCGATTGGTCTGCTCGGTCGGCACCAGACAGAGCTCCCGCACTCGCCCCACGTAGTTTCCCTTTGCGTCGTAGACGCCGGCGTCGAGGAGTTCAGTGACGTGAATCATGGCCGCACCTCAGTTCGTCCGGGCAGGCACAAAAAAACCCGCGGGGACCGCGGGGACAAAAGCCCAGTCCTTTTATACGGGTTCCAAACTATGTTTTCAAGGCGAAAGCGCGGCGGCGCGAAGAAAAAATCATGTGCCGAACCGGCCGCCGGTGGCGCAGGCACCAGTCGGCGTAGAGGCTGGCGTAGTTCTTCGTGATGAACTGTTCCGGGCGAGTGCCCAGCAAGTCCCGAGCCGCGCGGCGAATCCAGCTCCGGCTGCCCTCGAGCTCAAGGAAGGCGCCGATGGGGGTCTCGTCCAGCATCGCTTCCCCGCCCCGCCGGGCGTAGACGGCGCGAAACTTCTCGTAGCGGAAGACGGGCGCGAGCCCGAGCGCGGCAAACACCCGGCGAGGCACGGCGGGGTCCAGTAACTCCGTCTCAAACTCTTCTTTCACTTTGAAATGTTTGGAGGCCGCGCCCGGGCGCTTGAAGGTCAACCAATGGCGGCGGCCGACGGTTCGCAGGCGAAGCAGGAAGCCCTGTCGCGCCAGCAGGCGCTCGGGCGTATCGAACACGGCATTGGACTCAAAGCTGCGCCGCTGCCGCAGGCGGAAGCCGGCGGCGCGCAAGCGGCGGCGGGCCAGGGCGGCGCTGCTCACCGCCAACTTGATCTCAATTTCCTTGCCCTGATGACGCATGCCTCAGTAGTCGCGGCTAAGGACGAACTGCGGGAGCGCTTCGAGGGCGCGTTTGTAAACGGATTCGGGGAAGGGCTCGAGCGCCCGGTGTGCTTCGGCCGCCAGGTCGGCGGCGCGGGATTGGGTGCGCTCGACCGCGCCGCTCTCGCGCACTAGGCCGAGAATTTCTTGCGGCGCAACGGACTGAAAACCGCGCTCGGCCAGGACGGCTTCGACTTTCGGGCGGGCTTGCGGAACGCGCTCGAGAGCCAGCACCAGCGGCAGAGTGACCTTCCCTTCCCGGAGATCGCTCACCACCGGCTTGCCCAGGCGCTCGGGCGTGGCGGTGAAGTCGAGCAGGTCGTCGATAATCTGAAACGCCAGGCCGAGGTTGAGGCCGTAGGAGGCCAGGCACTGCTCGTCCTCGGCGCTCTTGGCGCCGAGCAGGGCCGCGAGCTGCATGGAGACGGCGAACAGGCAGGCGGTCTTGCGCCGGGCGATGTCGAGCGCCTGGGCTTCGTCGACGACACGTCCCAGCGTGGTGAGTTGCAGCAGCTCGCCCTCGACCATCGTTTGGGTGAGGCCGATGAGAAGGTCGAGGATGCGGAAGTTGCGCTCACCCAGCGCAATCCGGAACGACTCCATGTAGAGCCAGTCGCCGGCCAGAACGGTCATGGGGTTGCCCCAGCGGCGATTGGAAGACGCCTGGCCGCGACGAGTGTCGGCGGCGTCAATGACGTCGTCGTGCAGCAGCGTGGCGGTGTGGATGAGCTCAAGGACGGCGCCGAGCCCAATGGAGGAGCGGCCTTTGTAACCGCAGAACTTCGCCGCCAGCAGGTGCAGCGCCGGGCGTAGACGCTTGCCGCCGCTCGCTTGCAGGTGGCGGGCAATGGCGGCCACGGGCTCGATGGCGGAGTCGGCGTGGCGCGCCAGCTCGGCTTCCACCTGCGCCAGGTCGTCGCGCACCAACGCGAAGATTTCGGCGATGTCGGGGGCGACTTTGTTGTGGGGGGCGGGGTTGATGGTCGAGTCCTCTGGTTCGTTTTACGCGCGAGCCTGGGGGAAGAGGCGCAAAAAGTTGTCGCTGGTGCGGGCGCCGATTTCCTCCGCGCTCAAGTTGTGCAGCCGCCCCAGCTCCGCGGCGGTTTCGACCACGAACGCCGGCTCGTTGCGCTTCCCGCGCGCCTTCTGCGGGGCCAAGTACGGGCAGTCGGTCTCGATGAGCAAGCTCTCGAGAGGAACGGCGGCCGCAGCGGTGCGCAACGCTTCGGCCCGCGGAAAGGTAACGTTTCCGGCGAAGGAAATCAAGAAACCCCAGTCGAGGGCGCGCCGGGCGGTTTCCACCGTGTCGCTGAAGCAATGCAGGATTCCTCCGAGGCCGCTGGAGGCCCACTCTTCTTCCAGCGTGCGCAGGCAATCCGCCCAGGCTTCGCGACAGTGAATGATGACCGGCAGGCGCAAGGAGCGCGCCCGCTGCAACTGCTCGCGGAAGACGGACTGCTGGACATCGCGGGGTGAATGGTCGTAGTGGTAGTCGAGGCCGATTTCTCCCCACGCCAGCACGCGCGGTTGATTCACCAGGTTCTCGACTTCGTCGAGCAGCGCGCCGGTGGAGTGTCGCGCCTCATGGGGATGGACGCCGAGCGCCATCCAGATGAAGTTGTGCTCAACCAGGAGGAGCATCGTCTTCTCGACCGCCGCGGGCTGGGTGGCCTCGGCAATGGTGAGGATGCAATCCACACCGGCGGCGCGGGCGCGCTCCACCACGGCGGCGCGGTCGGGGTCGAACCGCGCATCGTCGAGATGGGCGTGGGAATCGGTGTAGCTCACCGGTTACTTCAATCGGGCGCCGACGGGAACGTCTTCGGCGAAGGTGACCAGCACGGGCCGGCCCTTCTCGCCGACCGAAGCGGCGACGATCATTCCATTGGATTCAAGGCCGCGAATCTTGCGGGGCTGCAGGTTGGCGACGATGACGACTTTCTTGCCGATAAGTTCTTCGGGCGGGTAGGCCTCGGCGATGCCGGCGATGACCTGGCGGACTTCCTCACCGATGTCCACCGTGAGCTTGAGCAGCTTGTTGGCACCCTTCACCCGTTCGGCGGTGCGCACTTCGGCGACGCGCATCTCGACCTTGGCGAACTCGTCGATGGTGATCCAGGTCTTTTCCTCCACCTTGGCGGCTTTTCCGGGAGCCGCCAGCGCCGCCGTCATTTCTTTCTCCAGCGCCCAGAGCTGCTCGATGGCTTCGTCTTTTTCCAGCCGCGGGAAAACGGCCTCGACCCGGCCGATTTGCACGCCGGTGGCGAGCTGGCCCCAACTGAGCTCATCGAGATTGGTCGCAGCCAGCTCTCCATCCAGCCCAAGCTGCTGGCGGACGCGCTCGGTGGCGGTGGGAATCACGGGATAGAGGAGAAGGGTTGAGATGCGCAGTCCTTCGGCGGCCGTCCAGAGAACGGTAGCCAGGCGGGCGCGCTTGGCCGAGTCTTCAGCCAGCACCCAGGGCTCGGTCTCGACCAGATACTTGTTGACGGCTGAAACCAAACCCCAGACGGCTTCGAGCCCGCGCGAGAAATCGTAGCGGTCAAAGTGATGCTGGAACTGGGTGATGGACTGTTCAGCGACCGCGGCCAGCGCGCCGTCCTCCTCGGTGCGGTCGGCGCCGGGCGAGGGATACGGGATCTGGCCGCTGAAGTAGCGCTCGATCATGTTGAGGACGCGCGAGGCCAGGTTGCCGTAGTCGTTGGCCAGGTCGCTGTTGTAGCGGGTGAGGAGGGCGTCGTAGGTGAAGCTGCTGTCCTGCCCGAAAACCATTTCGCGCAGGAGGTAGTAGCGCAGCCCGTCGGCGCCGAGCACGCGGTGAATGGGTTCGGGGCGGATGATGTTGCCGCGCGACTTCGACATTTTCTCCGACTCGAACAGCCACCAGCCGTGCGCGTAAACGGTCTTGGGCAGAGGCAGCTTGGCGGCCATCAAGAAGGCGGGCCAGTAGACGGCGTGGAAGCGGACGATTTCCTTGCCGACGAGTTGCAGGTCGGCGGGCCAGAGGCGGTCGAACTCGTTGGCTTCGGCGCCGCTGCCGCCGTAGCCGATGCCGCTCAGGTAGCCGGTCAGGGCGTCGAACCAGACGTAGAAGATGTGGTCGTCCATCGCCGGCACGGGAATGCCCCAGCGGAAGCGGGTGCGGGTGATGGAGAGGTCGCGCAGTCCGCTCTCGACGAAGCTGGTGACTTCGTTGCGGCGGCTCTCGGGCTGGATGAACTCGCGGTGCTTCTGGTAGTGCGCCAGGAGCTTGTCTTGAAACGCGGAGAGCTTGAAGAACAGGTTTTCTTCGGTGATGGGCTCGGGCTTGCGGCCGCAGGTGGGGCAGTTCCCCTCGGGCGTGGGGTCGGTGACGTAGAGCTCGCAGGAGACGCAGTAGAGGCCCTCGTACTGCCCCTGATAGATGAAGCCGGCTTTCTTGACGGCGGCGAAGATTTTCTTCACTCCGGCGTCGTGGCGCGGCTCGGTGGTGCGGATGAAGCGGTCGTAGTCAAGCCCGAGCGATTTCCAGACGCGCTGGTAGTGCGCGGCGACTTCGTTGGCGAAAGCCTGCGGCTCTTTATTCGCCTTGCGCGCCGAGCGAGCCACGGTTTCGCCGTGCTCGTCGGTGCCGGAGAGAAAAACCACGTCGTAGCCGCGCATGCGCTTGTAGCGGGCGATGGTGTCGGCGACGATGGTGGTGTAGGTGTGCCCGATGTGCGGGCGGGCGTTGACGTAGTAGAGCGGCGTGGTGAGGTAGAACTTGGGCATCAGGAGTGGTCCTTGTGCTGCTGGCGGAAGTAGAACTGGGCGTCGGCCAGCACCTGCTTGAGCGGCACGCCTTTCTCGCTCGCCAGGCGTTGGCAGTCGTCGTATTCCGGCGCGGCGTTGAGGACGCGGCCGTTGAGGCGCGCCAGCTTCATGCGCACTGGCCCGAGCGGCGTTTCGATGGTGACGAAGGTGCGGTCGAGCACGCGGCGGCGGGCGCTCGATTGGCGCAGGCCGATGGTGGTGGTCTGCTCGAAAATCAGTTTGGCCAGCGCGTCGGCGCGCTCGGGCGGGCAGATGACGGTGAGCACCAGGCCGGGGCGGTTCTTCTTCATCTGCACGGGCGTGTAGTAAACGTCGAGCGCGCCGCCGGCGAGCGCTTGCTCGAGGAAGTAGCCCGCGACTGCAGGGCTCATGTCGTCGAGGTTGGCTTCAAGGATGGCGACCTCGGGCTCCTCGGCGCTCAAAGCAGCGTCGGCGGCTTCGCCGAGGAAGATGCGCAGCACGTTGGGCTGCTCGGTGAGCTCGAGTGAGCCGGCGCCGTAGCCGATCTTGGCCACCGTCATTGGCGGCATCGGACCGAAGCGCGTGACGAGGCCGGCGACAATCGCCGCGCCGGTGGGCGTAACCAGCTCGTGGGGAATTCCGGTTGAGTACGTGGGCGACTGTCGCAGCATGTCGGCGGTGGCGGGCGCGGGAACGGGCAGCGTGCCGTGCTCGGTCTTCACCGTGCCGGCGCCGACGTTGAGCGGTGAGCAGACGAAGCCCTCCACGCCGAGCAGCTCGAAGCCGATGCAAGCGCCGACGACGTCGACGATGGCATCCACCGCGCCGACTTCATGGAAGTGGACCTTCTCAATCGGAATGCCGTGGACGTGGGCTTCGGCCTCGCCGAGGCATTTGAAGACTTCGGTGGCGCGGGCCCAGACGCGCGGCGGGAGCTCGGCGCGCTCGATGAGCTTGAGAATGTCGGAGAGGCCGCGGTGGTGGTGCTGATGCCCGCTGATCTCGACGTGAAACTTGGTGGCGCGGATGGCGCCGCGCTGAACTTTTTCCGCGCGCAGCGACCAGCCGGAGATACCGAGCTTGCGCAGTTGGGCTTCAATCTGCGCGAGATCGGCGCCGGCATCCACCAGCGCGCCCAGCGTCATATCGCCGGCGATGCCCGAAAAGCAGTCGAAGTAGCAGAGCGTCATGCGCGCACTCCAACGGACACCAAGCGCGGCAGCAGCTCTCCGGCCGCGGCCTGAAAGCTGGCGTCGGCCGCAGGAGTCAGCGGCGTTTCTTCAGGATTGATCTCGACCACGCGCGCGCCGGCGCGACGGGCCAGCAGCGGCAACGTAGCCGCGGGCTGAACAACACCCGAGGTGCCGACGACCAGGAAGAGCTGCGCACGTTCGGCGGCGGCGACGGATTGCTCCAGCGCTTCTCCGGGCAGCGACTCACCAAACCAGACCACGCCCGGACGCAGAAGCGCACCGCACGAGCAGCGCGGCGGCAGCTCGGGAAGCGGAACGTCCCGATTGATACTTTCGCGGCCGCACGCGGTGCAGCGGACCACCCAGATGTCGCCATGCAGCTTGAGCAGGCGCTGCGAGCCGGCGCGGTCGTGGAGGCCGTCAACGTTTTGGGTGATGAGCGTGAAGCTCGGCGCGCGCTTCTCCAACTCGACCAACGCGTAGTGGCCGGGATTGGGCTGCGCCTCGGCCACCACTGAGCGGCGCCAGTTGTACCACTCCCAAACCGTCAGCGGGTCGCGGGCGAAGGCTTCCGGTGTGGCCAGTTGCTCGGGGCGGCGCTGCCGCCACAGACCTTCGGCGCCGCGAAAAGTGGGCAGGCCGCTTTCTTTGGAGATGCCGGCGCCGGTGAGCACGACAATACGCTCGGCATCGGCAAGCCAGCGCTGAACGGTTTCAAGAGTGGCCACGAAGCTCCCCAAGAATGCAGGGAGTAACTATAGCACAGGGAAAGAACCGACGACGAAGCGCCCCGATTTCATCGGGGCACCAGCTTCGTCGCCACTACGATACGAGTCTGTTTTGACGCGTGAGGCAAGGCTCACTATAATCGCGGCGGAAAGAGAGGACTGATCGCGAGTGATGCAGAAACTTCACCGGGCTCTGCAGGCAGCCGTGCGAGCGGCGGTGAAAACGCGGTATGGAATTGAAGTTGACGCCATTGTCCTGGAGAAACCTCCGCAATCCAAGCTCGGCGACCTGGCCTGTCCCCTGCCCTTCGAGCTGGCAAAGCAACTGAAGCGCGCGCCGCGGCAGATTGCCGCGGAGCTGGCGGAATCGGTGGCGAAAGTTGACGGCGTTGAACGCGCCGAAGCGGCCGGCGGCGGCTACCTGAACTTCCACTTCGAGCGCGGCGGAGTTTTCTGTGCAGTCGTTGCGGCGGCGCGGCGGCCGGAAGCGGGCGTGAAGTCCGAGACGCCCAAAATCATCGTCGAGCACACCAATATCAACCCCAACAAGGCGGCGCACGTGGGTCATCTGCGCAACGCGGCGCTCGGTGACGCGTTCGTGCGCTTGCTGCGCTTCGGCGGCCAGCACGTGGAAGTGCAGAACTACATCGACAACACCGGCGTGCAGGTCGCCGACGTCGTCGTCGGCTTCGAGCATCTGGAAAAGAAATCGCTGGCCGAGGTTGAGAAGCTGGCGGGGCAGACCGCGCCGCGGCTCGACTACTACTGCTGGGACTTGTACGCGCGCGTGACGCAGTTCTACGAAGAAGATGCGAAGCGCCTCGAGCTGCGCGCGCAGGCGCTCAAAGCCATCGAAGCCGGCGAAGGAGAGACGGCGCGGCTCGCCGAACTCGTCGCCACCACCATCGTGCACTGCCACTTGAGAACAATGGAGCGGCTGGGCGTCGAGTACGACCTGCTGCCGCGCGAAAGCGAAATCCTCCACCTTAAGTTCTGGGACGCGGCGTTCGAGCAGTTGAAGCAGCGCGGCGCCATCGAGCTCGCCGAGTCGGGGAAGAACAAAGGCTGCTGGGTGATGCGGAGCACCGGCGGGGACGCCGGTGCCACTGAAGCCGAGTTGGACGACGCCAAGATCATCGTCCGCTCCAACGGCACCGTCACCTACGTGGGCAAGGACATCGCCTACCAGCTTTGGAAGTTCGGCTTGTTGCAACGGACCTTCGCCTACCTCCGCTTCCATGCCTACCCGAGCGGCCGCACGGCGTGGATAAGCGCGGCTGAAGGCGAAGCCGACGCGCCGGTCTTCGGCAGCGCGTGGCAGGTCTACAACGTGATTGATTCGCGGCAGAGTTATTTGCAGAACATCGTCGCCGCCGGCGTGCGGGCGCTGGGCTACGCCGAGCAGGCCGACCGCTCGGTGCATTTCTCGTACGAAATGGTGGCATTGACGCCGCGGTGCGCACGCGAGCTGGGCATCCAGTTGACGCCGGAGGACGAGAAGCGGCCGTTCGTGGAAGTCTCGGGGCGCAAGGGGCAAGGCGTGAAGGCGGACGATTTGCTCGACGCGCTGGAGAACGCCGCGAAGAGCGAAGTGGCGGCGCGGCACGCCGACCTGCCGGCGGAGCAGCAGGCGGGGCTGGCGCACAAGATTGCCGTGGCGGCGCTGCGATTTTTCCTGCTGCGTTTCACGCGCAACACGCCCATCGCTTTCGATTTCAAGGACGCGCTCAACTTCGACGGCGAGACCGGGCCCTACCTGCAATACTCGGTGGTGCGGGCGCGGAACATCTTTCGCAAGCTGCGCGAAGCCGAGCCGGACTACAAGCTGGACGAATTGCCCGCCCGAGTTGGCGCGGAAGCGGCGCGTGGATTGCTGGCGCGCGAAAAGGGCGACGACCTCTGGGACCTGGCCATGACCGCCGCCGAGCTGGAGCGCATGGCGGCCATCGCGGCCGCGCAGCAGGAGCCGGCTCTGCTCGCCAAGTGGTCGTTCGGCCTGGCGCAGCAGTTCAACCTTTTCTACCATCGCCATCACATCCTCAGCGAAACCGACGCCGGGCGAAAAGCTTTTCTGCTATTGTTGGCCGACCTGGTGGAGCGCCAGTTGACCCGGGCGCTGGGCCTGATGGGCATCGAAGTGCCGGAGCGCATGTGACCGCCCGAGAATTCTTCGAACAGCAGCACGGAATCACGCCGCAGCGGCTGGAGCGCCTGCTGGGCGAGGCGCTGACCAACGGCGGCGACTACGCCGACGTTTACGTCGAGCACCGCCTCTTCACCAGCCTCCATCTGGAAGAAAACGTGCTGAAGGAAATCAGCGAGCTGGTCTCGCTGGGCGCCGGCGTGCGCGTGGTTTCCGGCGAGGAAACCGGCTACGCGTACACGAACGAGCTGTCGGTGAGCGGGTTGATGAGCGCGGCGCGGACGGCGGGCTCAGTGGCGCGCTTCGGGGCGCGCATCTCGCAGGTGAATCTGTCGCCGGTGGAAGTCCCCAACCGCTTCCCCGCCGCGCGGCCGCCCTACATGGGGCCGATCGAGGACATCATCGCCTCGCTGGAGACGGCGAACGAATCGGCACGGGCGACCGACCCTCGGGTGCGTGACGTCACCGTCCATTGGGGCGACGAGTGGCGCCAGGTGGTCATCGCCACCAGCGAGGGCGAGCTGATCGCCGACACCACGCCGCTGTTCGTCTTCAGCATCAGCGTGGTGGTGGAGGAAGACGGCAAGCGGCAGGTGGGCTGGAAGAACCTCGGCCTGCGCGCCGGCCTGGAAGTGTTTTCGCCCGACAAGGCCGCCACGCTGGCGCGCGAGGCGGTCTCGCAGGCCATCACCCTGCTGCGCGCCGAGCCTGCGCCCGCGGGCGAGATGACCGTGGTGCTGGCGCCGGGAACCAGCGGCGTGCTGCTGCACGAATCGGTCGGGCATCCGCTGGAAGCCGACGCCAGCCGCAAGAAGATGTCGGTGTTCAGCGGCCGGCTGGGCGAGAAGGTCGCCAGCGAGTTGTGCACCGTGGTGGACGACGCCACGCAGCCGCAAC
>JAXIPK010000279.1:0-9043 GCA_045402975.1 Acidobacteriota bacterium | reverse complement strand
GCCTTTTTCGAGAGCTTCAGCATGATATCGGACTATCCCAGTCCGATTTCAATTCTAGGCTGTCTTCCCACCGCCTGTCAAGTCCTAACCATCCCCTCCCCAACAGGTTACGAGAATGCGACCTAACTAGTCTCATATTCTGCACTTAGCTCCATTTCGGCGTCAAGGCGCCCCCACCGAACGGTGTTTTTCGTGCGCCCAACGGCTGTTTCCCAAGCTCGATTGGCTCTCTGAAATTCCCTTCGTGTCTTTGTGCCTTTGTGGCCAATCGTTCTTGCGCTACAATCCGCCCCATGCGCCAGGTAACCGCCATCTATCCGGGCTCATTTGATCCGGTGACCAACGGCCACCTCGACCTGATCGAGCGGGCCTCAAAGCTCTTCGACCGCCTGGTGGTGGCGCTGCTGGTCAACCCGGAGAAGGACGCGCTCTTCACGCTGACCGAGCGGGTGGAGATGATGCGTGAAGTGGTGGCGCACCTGCCCAACGTCGAGGTCGACACCTTCGACGGCCTGCTGGTGGACTACGCCCGCCGCCGCGGCGCCCGCGTGCTGCTGCGCGGCATCCGCGCCGTCAGCGACTACGAGTACGAGCTGCAAATGGCCCTGATGAACCGCCAGCTCGCCGCCGAGATGGAAACCGTCTTCATGCTGCCGGGCGAAGCCTACAGCTACCTGAGCTCGCGGCTGGTGAAGGAAGTCGCTCGTCTGGGTGGCTCCATCAAGGACCTAGTCCCGCCCGCCGTCGAAGCCCGCCTCCGCGCGAAAGTACTGGGCTGAAAGCCGAGCATCCGGAGCTCCGAGCCCTCGAGACCCCTTCCTGGAGTGGCCTTCCCATGCGTCCGGATGCATCCCGGACGCATGAAACGGATGGGTGGACTCCCTACCTTTCTCCTTGCTCCCCGTACCTCTCTATGCTAGAAAGACGCCATCGTCGTGGCTGTAAAACGCTAGGCCTGGGAGGGTAACCTATGGCCAGTTTCGTGAATCGGGTAATCGGGGCAGCAGCACTTAGAGTCTCAACCTACGAAGAGATTGAAGCCGACAAGGGAGCGACGATTCCGGCCCTCGTCATCGTCGTTCTTTCCAGCCTGGCGGTCGGCTTCGCCCAAGCTGTTGATTGGTTCATTGCCGGCGCTGTCACGACCGGGGCGATGAGCGGGGCCGCTTCCGCGATAGTCGCCTTTATCGGCTACACCATCCTGGCTGTAGTCGGCTGGCTCATGTGGGTCATCATCACCTTGATCGTCGGCACCAAGATTCTGCCTGAGCCGGAGACCTCGTCCAATATGGGCGAGTTGGTGCGCACGGTCGGCTTCGCTCAGGTTCCGGGCATCTTCCGCATCTTCTCGGCCATTCCCATCCTCGGGTACCTGGTCACTTTCGTCGTCTGGGTTTGGATGCTGGCGGCCTTCGTCGTCGCCGCCCGGCAGGCGCTCGACTACAAGAGCACCGGCCGCGCCATAGCTGTCTGCGCCATCGGCTGGGTCATCAACGGGGTTTTGGTGGAACTAATCGGCCGCGGTATTGTCGCTTTCGTGGTCGCTTTTGTCGGCAGTCTCGTCGGAGGCGGCTAACTTTTCGTCGTTTGTCTGCGCGACGAAGTCGTCGCAGACCCTGAGCCAGTCTGTGGCAGGCAGGCGCAGTCGAAGGCAGGTATCTGCCTGGCCTCCTTTCCCCTTGCTCCCCCCTCCCCTGTATGCTAGAAAGGCCCACCGTGCACAAATCTTGCGGCCTGGGAGGGTAGCCTATGGCCAGTTTCGTGGAGCGAGTGATCGGGGCAGCCAAGCTGGACGCGAACATCTACGAGGAGATCGAAGCCGACAAGACCGCCACCGGCCAGGCAGTGATGGTGGTGGTGCTCGCCGCCATCATGTCCGGCGTCGCGCAGTTGGGCTCCAACGGCGTGGCGGGAATGATCGGCGGGGCCATCGGAGCGCTCATCGGCTGGGTCTTTTGGGCGTTTCTCATCTATATTGTCGGAACCAAGCTGCTGGCGGAGCCGCAAACCCAGTCGAATATGGGTGAGTTGCTGCGCACTATTGGCTTTGCCAGCGCCCCCGGCATCCTCTACGTGCTGGGCGGCGTGCCAGCGGTCGGCCCGATCCTGACTTTCCTCATCTGGTGCTGGACGGTCGCTGCCTTCGTGGTGGCTGTCCGCCAGGCGCTGGACTACAAGAGCACCGGCCGCGCCATAGCGGTGGTGCTCATCGGCGGAGCTGTCTACGGCCTCATCCTCGTCTTCGTGGTCGGGATGATCATGGCCGCGGTAATCGGCGCCGGGATCGCCGCCGGCGGCGGCAGCAACTAGCCAAGCCTCTTTACCCTGAGTTCCGTCCGCGGGGCAAAGGGCTGCTCTTCGCCCGATTCTCCCTGCCTTTGCCGGAACTTTTCTCCCCCCGCCCTCGTTTCTCTTCCTAGACCTGCCCGCAGGCAGGATTCGGAACAAGGAGAACAATGATGAAAAAGACCCTGCCCCTGCTGGCGGTGCTTCTGTTCGCTTCGCTCGCGGTGCAAGCTGCCTCGCCGGAGCGCTGGCTGCACGTACGCGTGGAAGAAACCGGTCCCAACGCCGAAAACGTGCGCGTCAACGTCCCGCTCTCGCTGGCGGAGAAAGTCCTGCCCTCCATCCAGGCCGAGCACATCGACAAAGGCAAGCTGACCCTGGAAGAAGTCGACCTCCACGGCGTCGACCTGCGCACGCTCCTCGCCGCCCTGCGCGACCTCGAGGACAACGAGTTCGTCACCGTTGAAAGCAACACCGAGAACGTGCGGGTGGCCAAGTCGAAGGGCTACCTGCTGGTCAAGGTCAGCGAGCGCCACGAGCGCGACGGCAAGGAAGAGCTGGAAACCGTTGACGTGCAAATCCCGCTGGCCGTCGTGGACGCGATGCTCACCGACAATCCCAATGAGCTCGACCTCGCCGCCGGCATCCGCGCTCTGGCCAACCTGGGCGACATGATCCTGGTCACGGTCAAGGAGCGCAACAGCACGGTACGGGTCTGGGTCGACTCCAAGAGCACAACGGAGTAGCCATGATCGAGTGGGCAAAGCGCCGGCCGATCCTCGCCGCCGTATTGCTGGTTCTGGGGGTAGCTGCAGGGAGCGCTGCCGCCGCCACCTACCGCGCCGGCCTGGTTCGCGTCTCCGTCGAAGAGAAGCGCCCGGGCGGAGAAAACGTCAAAGTCATCGTCCCGGGGATCCTGCTGACCACCGGCTTGAAGCTCGTCCCGGAAGCGCAACTTCGTGAAGGGCTGCGCGACGCCCGGCCATGGTTGCCGGTCGCCGCGGCGGTCGCCAGGGAGTTGCGGAACTACCCCGACGCCAGCTTCATCGAAGTTTCAAGCGGCCAGGAACAGGTGCGCATTGCGACCCGCGGCGGTGTCCTAGTGGTGGACGTCAACTCCCCCGAGGAAACCATCCACGTCTCGATTCCGCTCGCAACTCTCGCCGACCTCACCGCCGAGCTGAACGCCCGCCGCGCCGAGCTCTAGTCGACCCGGTGCTGCTTTTATTGGCCGAGGGTGCGCAGCTCGCGGCCCGTCCCTGTTTCCCAAATCTTGATTGTCGTATCGTAGCCCCCAGTAGCCAGCCACCGTCCGCTGGGACTGAATGTCACCGCGTTCACCGGCCCGCGATGGCCGCGGAGCGTCCGCAGCTCGCGACCGCTCGCCGCTTCCCAGAGCCTAACCATGCCATCGGCGCCCGCTGAGGCCACCGCGGCGCCATCGGGGCTGACCGCGACGCACTGCACGGCATCCGTATGGCCGCTGAGCGTGTGCAACTCACGGCCGTTGCCTGTGTCCCAGATTCTCACCGAGTGGTCCCAGCTTCCGCTCACCAGCCATCGCCCATCGGGGCTGAACGCCACCGCCGCCACTGGCCCGGTGTGGCCGGTGAAGCTGCGCAGCTCGCGCCCCGTCGCCGCATACCACAGCTTCGCTGTTCGGTCCCAACTTCCCGAAGCCAGCCAACTTCCATCCGGGCTGATGGCAACGCTCTGCACCGAGTTGCCGTGCTGGGTCAGCATGCGCAGCTCGCGCCCGCTCGCTGTTTCCCACAGCCGGATGGTTCCATCCCAGCTTCCGGAAACCAGCCAGCTTCCGTCCGGGCTGAACGCCACCGCCGTCACCGGCCCAGTGTGACCGCTGAGTGTGCGCGCTTCCTTTCCCGTGCTCGCTTCCCAGAGCTTGACGCTGCCCTCCATCCCTCCGCTCGCCAGCCACCGGCCGTCAGGGCTATAGGCCACTGCCAGCACTTCATCCGCGTGGCCGGTGAGCGT
This sequence comes from Acidobacteriota bacterium, assembly GCA_045402975.1. GTDB lineage: Bacteria > Acidobacteriota > Terriglobia > Acidiferrales > 2-02-FULL-67-57 > JACPRL01. Next base: position 4,762 of record JAXIPK010000279.1, on the reverse strand, counting down.
GCGTACTTCCGCGCCGGTCGCTGGGTCCCAGATCTTCACCACTCCATCGGCCCCGCCCGAGGCCAGCCGGTTGCCGGTCGGGCTGAACGCCACCGCCCGCACCGCGTCCTGGTTCCCTGCGGGCGCGAGGGCGAGCGGCAACAACAGGGCCATCAAAGCCAGCGCAAGGGTCGTGCGAGATGGCAGGAGCATCGCCGGGAATCTTAGTACTGAGTACGAAGTACTAGGTACTGCTTTTTTGTGCTAGCCTTGCGCCCTTCCGGAGGCGCTGACCGATGAACCGAAGACTGTTTGTCCCTGGCCTTCTTCTTGCGTGTGCAATGGCGCTCGCCGCGCAGGACGACCCGCTGAAGCCTTCCAGTAGCTACGACTCGGCCGTTCCCACAGTTGAATCCGTCCTCGGCTACCGCGTGGGCGAGGCGTTCACGCCCTACGCCGACCTGGAGCGCTACTACAAGGCGCTGGCCGCCTCCTCCAACCGCATTCGCCTCGAGCCCTACGGAAAGTCCATCGAAGGCCGCACGCTTTATCTGGTCATCGTCAGCACGCCAGAAAACCTCACGCGCCTTGACGACATCCGCGCCGCCACCGCCAAGCTCGCCGACCCGCGCACGACTACACCGGAAGAAGCGCAAGCTCTGGCCGCCTCTTCACCCACCGTCGTCTGGCTTTCCTACAACGTCCACGGCAATGAAGCCGTCAGCTCGGAAGCCGCCCTGCAGGTCGCCTACGAGCTCGCCGCCAGCCAGGACGCCCGCGTGCTCGACTGGCTCCAGCACGCCGTCATCCTCCTCGACCCGCTCCTCAACCCCGACGGCCGCGAGCGCTACGTGCAGTTCTTCCGCTCCACGCTCGGCAAGAATCCCAACCCCGACCGCTTCGCCGCCGAGCATCAGGAACGCTGGCCGGGCGGCCGCACGAATCACTATCTGTTCGACCTCAACCGCGACTGGGCCTGGCAAACGCAGCCCGAATCGCGCGCCCGCGTCCGCGCCTACCGCCAGTGGAACCCGCAAGTCCACGTCGACTACCACGAGATGGGCGCCGAGGCCACCTACTACTTCGCGCCGCCCGCCGAGCCCGTCCACGAAACCGTCGCGCCGCTGCTCAAGAAGTGGTTCGACGTTTACGGCCGCGGCAACGCCGCCGCCTTCGACCGCTACGGCTTCCGCTACTACACCCGCGAAGACTTCGACCTCCTCTATCCCTCCTACGGGGACTCCTGGCCGTCGCTCAACGGCGCCATCGGCATGACCTACGAGCAGGCAGGCGGGCCCGCCGGCGGACTCACACTCACCCTGCGCGAGGGCCAGCGCACGCTCTCGCTGCGCGACCGTGCCGCGCGCCACTTCACTTCTTCGCTGGCGACGATTGACACTTCGGTCAAGCACCGCGAAGCGCGTCTGCGCGACTTCTACGATTTTCATCGCGCCGCCATCGATGCCGGAACGAAAGGCCCCATCCGCCAGTTCATTATTCCGGCCGGCCCGGACGCGGAACGCCTCGCGCACATGATTGGAATCCTCGTCCGCCAGGGAATTGAAGTGCAGTGGGCCGAGCTCGACTTCGAGGCTGACAATCTGATCAATAGCTGGGGCGAGCCGGTCGCACGCAAGCACTTTCACCAGGCCTGGATAGTGGACCTCGCTCAACCCGCCGGCTTCCTCGCCCGCGCTCTGCTGGAGCGCGAGGCCAAGCTCGAAACCACTTTCTTCTACGACGTCACCGCCTGGTCGCTGCCTCTCGCCATGGGCCTCGAAACCTATGCCAGCTCCAAACCAGTCGCGGCGCCGCTCCGGCTGGAGGCGGACCCGCCTGCGTACCATCGCGGCGGGGTTGACGGCACGCAGCAAGGCGCGGCCTACGTCTTCTCCTGGGACTCGATCGGTTGCGCGCAGCTCCTCGGCTCTCTCCTTGCCCACGACCTCAAGGCCTACGTCAGCCTCAAGCCGTTCAAGGTCAGCGGGCGCAGCCACGCTGCAAGCTACTCTGCCGGGAGCATCATCGTCCCCGCGGAAAGCAACCCGCCCGATCTCCGCGCCCGCCTCGAGGAGCTCGCCGGCCGAACCACGTGCCCCGTCTATCCCGTCCCCACCCTGCGCAGCGACGAGGGCATCGACTTGGGCTCGAACCGCGTGCGCTTCCTGCGGCGCCCGCGCGTCGCCATCCTCACCGACACGCCCACCAGCTCCAACGACTACGGCGCGCTCTGGCATTACTTCGAGCAGCAGCTTGACCTCCCCTTTACCCCGCTGCGCGTCGAGCGGTTCCGCGACGTCGACTTGAGCCAGTACAACGTCTTGATCCTCCCGCCCGACTCCAGCGACGGCCGCGGCTATCCGCGCTTCATCGACAAGAAGCTTCAGCAGAAGCTTGGCGACTGGGTGCGCGCCGGCGGCGTGCTCATCGGCCTGCGAGGCGGCGCCGTCTTCGCCACCAAGAAGAAGGCCGGGCTGGCGAGCATCACCTACCGCTACATTCGCCGCGAGGACGAAGAGGAGCGCCTGGAAGAAGAGCGCGCCGCCGAAAAGCCCGACGAGAAGCCCGCCGCGGGCGAGAAGAAGGAAGAAAAAGAAGCCAAGCCGGAGGAAGACCTGGCGCGCAAGTTGATGCCCTACGGCGAGCGTGAGAAGGCGCTGCGCGAGCAGGAAATCCCCGGCACCATCCTGCGCACCATGCTCGACACCACCCATCCGCTGGGCTTCGGTCTCGAATCGCCGCTCGCCGTGCTCAACAACTCTGCGCCCATTCTGGAGCTCTCCGACAGCGGCGAGAACGTGGCCTACTTCCCCAAAGAAAAAATCAAGCTCAGCGGTTTTTTGATGCCGGAGAATGAAAAGAAGCTGGCGCAGACCGCCTACTTGGTGCGCGAGCGCCAGGGCCAGGGCTTCGTCATCCTCTTCGCCGACACGCCGGTGTTCCGCGGCTTCTGGGACTCGACCGCGCGCTTGCTGGTCAACGCCGTTTTCTTCGGCGGCGTCTCCAACCCCTACGGCGAGTAGCTGGATTGAATTCGTGGCCCGAGTGAGCTAGCCTAGCAACCTCCATGGCCGATTCGGTTGCAGAAACCATCAAGCTCTCCGAGCGCGTCAATCGCATCGGCGCCTCGGCCACGCTCGCCGTTCTGGCGGACGCCGAGCGGCTGCGCGCCCAGGGAGTTGACGTCGTCGACTTCGGCCCCGGCGAGCCCGACTTCCCGACACCCGACCACATCAAGCAGGCCGCCGTTCGAGCCCTGGAAGAGAACTTCACCAAGTACACGGCCACGCCGGGCATGCCGTCGCTGCGCAAAGCGGTCTGTGAGTGGCACGCGCGCGAGCTTGGCTCGCGGTATGAGCCGCGCGAGTGTGTGGTCACCGTGGGCGGCAAGCACGGCGTCTTCGAAACGCTGAGCGCGCTGGTCGGCCGCGGCGACCCGGTGCTGATTCCCGCGCCCTATTGGGTCAGCTTCCCGGAAATCGTCAACTACCTCGGCGGCCGCCCGGTGGCGGTGCCGACCGAGGAAGCCAACGGCTTCAAGCTCACCGCCGCCGACCTCGAGCGCGCCTGGGTGGAGGGCACGCGCGTCGTCATTCTCAATTCGCCCTGCAATCCTTCCGGCGCCGTCATCGAGCCGGGAGAGTTTGAGCGCCTCCTGGCCCTGTGCCGGCGTCGCGGCGCCTGGCTGCTCTCGGACGAGTGCTACTCGCACTTCGTCTACGACGGTGCACACTTCAGCGTTGCCTCGCTCGCCGATGCCAAGGCCCACGTCATCATCGCCGGCTCGCTCTCAAAGACTTTTTCCATGACCGGCTGGCGTATCGGCTACGTGCTCGCGCCCGAGCCCATCGCGCAGGCCGTCACCCGCCTGCAAAGCCACTCCACCTCGAATCCCACTTCGATTGCGCAGAAAGCCGCGCTAGCCGCGCTGACCGGCCCCATGGAGCCGGTGAAGACCATGCTGGCCGAATACGCCCGCCGCCGGGTGCGGGTGCTGGAGGGTATCCGCGCCATCGCGTCGCTTTCCTGCACAACCCCGCAGGGCGCGTTCTACGTCTACCCCAACGCGCGCGCCTGGATGGACCGCGCCGGCGTGCGCAGCTCAGGCGAGCTGGCGCGGCGCCTGCTCGACGACGTCCACATCGCCGTCGTCCCCGGCGAAGCCTTCGGCACCGAGCACCACTTCCGCCTCTCCTACGCCACTTCCATGGACCGCATCAACGAAGGCCTCCGCCGGTTGACTCAGTTTTTCTCGGCGTAACCCCCTGCATCCCTGCGGTTGGTACCTTCAAAAATCTGTGTGCATCTGTGTGCATCTGTGGTTTCATTCCCCTTCCTATGGCTCTCCCCGCGTACGCCATCCTGATGGCCGGCGGCTATGGCACGCGCTTCTGGCCGCTCAGCCGCCGCGCCAAGCCCAAGCAGTTCCTTGCGCTGACAGGGAACGAGTCGCTTCTCCAGCAGACTTATCGCCGCCTCTTGCATCTCTTTCCGCCTTCGCGCATCTATGTGGTCGGCAACGCCGAGCACCGCCGCCTGTTGAAGCGACAATTACCGCGCGTCCCGGCTGGCCATCTGCTCCTCGAGCCGATGGGCCGCAACACAGCCGCAGCCATTGCGCTGGCGGCGGCGCACATCCGTCGCCACGCTAGAGGCGATGCCGTGCTCGGCGTGTTTCCGGCCGACCACGCCATCCGCGACCAAGCTCGCTTCCTACGCAGCGCACGGGCCGCACTGGCCGCCGCAGCCGCCGAAGAGGTCATGGTCGTTCTCGGCATCCCGC
>JAXIPK010000152.1:0-3240 GCA_045402975.1 Acidobacteriota bacterium | reverse complement strand
CGTGCTGGCGCTGCTGCTAGTGCTGAACCTCGCCGGCGTCTCGCTGCGCGACATCCGCGCCGCCGACCTCAGTCCCAGCAACCTCTACCGCTCCGCCAACCGAAAGGCTTTTCAGACCTACGCCTGGGGCGTCCGCTACGTCAACGACCTGCGGGTGGTCTACGAGATTCGCTCCCGGCTGGAAGAGATGCAGCCGGAAGCGACCGAGCCGCCGCCCGCTCCGCCGAAGGCGGCGCCCGCCAACCCGGACCCCAAGAAGAAAGATGAAGGCAACAAGAAAGATCCTTCCTCGCGCGGGGCGCGCCAGCTCTGGATGCTGGCCTCCCAGATGCCGGGGCCTTGGAGAGGATTGCGATGAACTGCGCCACCCACCCTGAAGTGACTTCAAGCGCCTTCTGCAGCCAATGCGGCAAGGCCCTCTGCCCGGATTGTGTGCGGGATGTCCGCGGCGTGGTCTTCTGCGAAGAATGCCTGGCGGCTCGCGTGGCCGGGCCGCCGGCACCGACGCGCGTCCCCGACGCGCCCCGCCCCTGGGTGGCGCTGGTGCTGGGGTTCATCCCCGGCGTGGGCGCCATTTACAACGGCGAGTACTTGAAGGGCTTCGTCCACATCCTGATTTTCTTCGGGCTCGTCGGCGTTGTGGACTCGGTCCAGGGAGCTTTTGCGCCGCTGTTCGGGTTCATGATCGCCGCCTTCTACATCTACATGATTATCGAGGCCTACCAGACCGCCAAGCGTCGCGCGCTCGGCCTGGCCCCGGCGCCGCCCGGGTGGGGCGCGCTGGGACTTTCCTCCGCTCCGGGGCAAGCCACGCCCATCGGCCCCATCATCCTCATCGGCCTGGGCGTGCTGTTCCTGCTGGAGACACTCGACCTCTTCGACTTCAGCTACTTCCGCTATGTGGGGCGCATGTGGCCGCTGGTGCTGATCGCGGTGGGCGCCTGGATGCTCTGGAAACGTACCTCGGCGGCTCCTCCGCCACCGCCCAACATACCTCCGCAAGAAGGGCCGCAACCATGAGCGATACCTCGACCCCGACGCCAGCCGCGCCCCCCAGCGACAAGCACGTGCGCTGTTACTGCCCGCGCTGCCGGATGCGCAGCTTGATGGCGCCTGTGCTGGTGATCACCGCCGGGTTCCTGTTCCTGATAGATCAGATCGTACCCGGCATTCGCTTCGGGCAACTCTGGCCGGTGTTCATGATCGTCGTCGGCGTGATGCTGCTGCTCCGCTCCTCCGCCTCGGTTGAGGGACATCGAGGCTAGCCATGCCCACGCTGCTCGGACTGGCGCTCGGCCTGCTCCTGACGCTGGGGCTGGCCTATGTGGCCGCCAAGCTTCGCGCCCCCACCGGAGCGCTGATCCTCATCCTGCTGGGCATCATTTTTCTGCTGCGTAATTTTCAGCTGCTGCCCTTCGGGTGGCACCTGGGACCTTATTGGCCTCTGATCCTGGTGGGGATCGGCGCCTGGATGCTGTTCAAACGCACCGCCGCGGGACAGCCGCGCTAGGAGGAAGTGGACGATGGCCAACGGGACGACAACCTACAAGCGCGGCTCGGCGTTCGGCGCGCTGCTGCTCATCGCCATCGGGGTGCTCTTCCTCTACGCCAACGTGAACCCCGATTTCAGCCCCTGGTCGCTGTTGGCGCGCTACTGGCCGCTGCTTATCATCTTCTGGGGCCTGAGCCGGCTGGTGGACTACTTCATGCTGCGCGGCACCGACCAGGCCACCACCGTCACCCGCATCAACGCCGGCGACATCATTGGCCTGCTCTTCATCCTCATGTTCGGGATGCTGTTCACTCAGATCGTTCGCAGGACCATGGGCGATCCGAGCACACTTCCACCCATTCGAATCGGGGGTGAAGAGCTTGCCTGCCTGTTCGGGAACAAGTACGACTTCACGGATGAACTGAAGCAGCCGATGACGCCGGGCGCGACGCTGCACCTGGACAACCTGCGCGGTGACGTCAAGGTGTCTTCCGCCCCCGCCAATGAGCTGATCGTGACCAGCAGCAAGACCGTCTGCGCCAACTCCGAAGAGCAAGCCCGCAAGCTGGCCGATTCCTTCAAGCTGAGCAGCGACGGCACCGCCGATGGCCTCCGGGTTCGCTGGAGCAATGAAGGCGACATGCCCGGCTTCATCAGTGCCGATATGGACGCGAAGGTGCCGCGGCGCGTCAACCTGTCGTTGGACACCCAGAGAGGCGACGTTGACCTCAAGGGCATCGAAGGCAACGTAACCGTGAAGGCACAACGCGGCGATGCCACTCTCGACGACATCAAAGGCGACGTCGTTCTCGACATCCGCCGCGCCGACGTCTCGGTGAGCAACATCACCGGCTCGGTGCGGGTCGAGAGTGGCGGCGGCGAAGTGGAAATCCGCAACGTCACCGGCGGCGCCGCCCTGCTGGGCGAATACGGCGGGCCCATCCGGCTGGCTGCCATTCAGGGACCGGTGCGCTTCGAGTCGCGCCGCACCAAGTTCACTGCCTCCAAGATCGAAGGCGAGCTCACCCCCGGCGGCGGCTTCAACCTGCGCGGCGTTAGCGGCGACGTCTCGCTGGAGACCAATGACTACGATGTCGACCTCGAAGAAGTTACCGGCGAAATCAAGATTGAGAACCGCAACGGCCCGGTGCGCGTCCGCCTGCCGCGCGCTCCGCGCTACCCCATCTCCATTGAGACCCGCTCCGGCGACATCGAGCTGACGCTGCCGGCCGCGAGCGAGTTCCAGATTTCCGCCACCGCCCGCGACGGCGAGATCGAGTCCGAGTTCGAAGGACCGGAGCTGAAGGTCGAAGAGGAGCGCCACAACGACGCCGTGCTCAAGGGCAACGTCGGCAAGGGCGGCGCGGCGATTCAGCTCTCCACCACCCACGGCGTCATCCACCTGCGCCGCGGCGTCCGCTAGGCAGCTAGTCGGAAAGTCCGGCGAGGACGTCGAAGAACCCGGGGAAGGAGATGTCCACGCAGTCGGCGCCTTCGAGGGTCGTCTCGCCGCCGGCCACCAGCGCAGCAACGGCCATCGCCATGGCGATGCGGTGGTCGCCGAAGCTCGATACCGTGGCGCCGCGCAGCCGCTGACCGCCGGGAATGTCGAGCCCGTCGGGAAACTCTTCGACCTGAGCGCCGAGGCGGCGCAGGTTCTCCGCGATGGCTCCCAGCCGGTCGCTCTCCTTCACTCGCAGTTCGCCGGCGTCGCGCAAGCGCAGGCCTTCTTTTGTCTGAGTCCCCAG
>JAXIPK010000202.1:0-1636 GCA_045402975.1 Acidobacteriota bacterium | reverse complement strand
CCGGCGACTTCTGCTTCGGGCCTTGGATAGCCGGTGCCGAGCAGGATGACCTGCATGGCGCGAGAGGCCGGCGCCTCACCGGCCGCCAGCGGCACCGCGAGAAAGGCTGCGACCAAAGCCACAACCAAGCGGCTTCGCATTGAGGGTGCCTCCGCGCCAGAGTTTGACAGAGCTATCGACGGCAGACAAGCTGCCGCCCTGCACGAGTTACTGAGGGCCTCGAGAATGCGTAAGAACGCGTTTTGTACGCATAACGCATGGGGGGACGGGGTTCCCCCCTCACCCCCTGAGAAAGGCCGACGACGAAGGCTGGACGGCGGCTGGGCGCCGTCCAAATCGCCTTCGTCGCCGCTACCAAAGCGCGCTCACCCTTCGGCAAGCTCAGGGTGACCGCGGACTTGACCAGTTAAGAAGCCTTCTAGTGGTGCGCGCTCAAATTGACGCTGTGAGCGGTGAATGTTAGCCTAGTGGTTTCGCGAGCCAAAAATGGAAACCATCCAAGTCAAATTGCCGGAAGGGAAGGTCGAGCAGGTGGCGAAAGGCTCGACCCCGCTCGATCTCCTGAAGAAGCTCAACTCGCGCCTGGCCGAGCAGGCGGTGGTGGCGAAGACCAACGGCGACCTGATCGACCTGTTCGCGCCGCTGGAGCGCGATACCGAGCTCAGCTTCCTGACCACCGACGACCCCGACGGCCTCTTCGTTTTCCGCCACAGCTCGGCGCACCTGCTGGCGGCGGCGGTGATCGAACTCTTCCCCGAGGTGAAGCTGGGGGTCGGGCCGCCCACCGACAGCGGCTTTTTCTACGAGTTCTTCCGCGAGCAGCCGTTCACCGAAGACGACCTGGTGAAAATCGAAAAGAAGATGGCCGAGCTGCGCGACGCCGACGTCCCCAACCAGCGCCGCTGGCTGCCGCGCGCCGAAGCCATGCAGCTCTATGAGCAGCAAGGGCAGAAGTTCAAGTGCGAGCTGGTGACCGAAAAAGCCGAGGGCGACCAGGTCAGCTTCTACGTCACCGGCAAGTTCATCGACTTCTGCAAGGGCCCGCACATCCCCTCCACCGGGCGCATCAAGGCCTTCAAGCTGCTCGCCGTCAGCGGCGCCTACTGGAAAGGTCAGGAAGGCAACCCGCAGATGCAACGCATCTACGGCACCAGCTTCCCCTCGCAGGCCGAGCTCGACGACTTTCTGCACAAGCTCGAAGAAGCCAAGCGACGCGACCATCGGCGGCTCGGCCCCGAGCTCGACCTCTTCAGCATCCAGGAGGAAGGCGGCGCCGGGCTCATCTTCTGGCACCCCAAGGGCGGGCGCGTGCGCACGCTGATGGAAGACTGGCTGCGCGGCGAGCTGCAGCGGCGCGGCTATGAGCTGGTCTACACGCCGCACGCGCTGCGGCTCGACTTGTGGAAGACCAGCGGCCACCTCGACTTCTACCGCGAGAACATGTTCCCGCCGATGGAAGGGGAGCACGTCAGCTACCAGCTCAAGCCGATGAACTGTCCCGGGCACATCCTGATTTACAAATCGCACCGGCGCAGCTACCGCGACCTGCCGCTGCGGCTGGCCGAGCTCGGCACCGTCTACCGCTACGAGCGCGGCGGCGTGCTGCACGGGCTGCTGCGCGTCCGCGGCTTCACCC
>JAXIPK010000071.1:0-6432 GCA_045402975.1 Acidobacteriota bacterium | reverse complement strand
CGTCCGGCAACTACAGCTCGCTGATGGGGCGCAAGGACAAGTTCTTCTACCTGGCCGCGCCGATGGAGTCATTGCAAGCGGGCGTGCCGGGGCCGCCGCGGCCGCGCAACGTGCTGCACATCTACGACGTCAAGGAGCGCGAGGACAAGGTGCTGCTCGACGGCATCAACAACTACGACCTCGACAAGGAAGGCAAGAAGGTCATCTACCGCGCCCGCAACGACTATGGCGTGGTGGAGGCCGTGCCGGGCAAGGCCAAGGTGGGCGAGGGCAAGCTCGACACCGCCGCCCTGCAGACGCGGGTCGAACCGCGCGCCGAGTGGAAGCAGATCTTCCAGGAAGCCTGGCGCATCGAGCGAGACTTCTACTGGGAGCCGGGCATGGGCGGGCTCGACTGGGCCAAGACGGGCAAGCGCTACGAGGCCCTGCTCCCCTGGGTCGCCCACCGCAGCGACCTGAACTACATCATCGGGGAGATGATCGCGGAGCTCAGCACCTCCCACACCTATGTGGGCGGCGGCGACATGCCGGAACGGAAGTCGCTGGGCGTCGGCATGCTGGGCGTGGACTTCGCCGCCGAGGGCGGCTTCTACCGCCTGGCTAAGATCTACCGCGGCGAGAACTGGAACGACCCGACGCGCTCGCCGCTCACCGAGCCGGGGCTCAAGGTCAAAGAGGGCGACTACCTCATCGCCGTCAACGGCCAGCCGGCGCCTGCCACCGAGGAGCCCTACGCCTACTTGCAGAACCTGGCTGGAAAAGTGGTGACGCTGAAGATCAACGACAAGCCCAGCACCGAGGGGGCGTGGGAGATTCAGGTGACGCCCATCGGGGACGAATCCGCCGTGCGCTATCTCGACTGGGTCGAAGCCACCCGGCGCAAGGTGGCCGAGGTCACTGGCGGGCGCGTGGCCTACATGCACGTGCCCAACACCGCCATCGGCGGGCTCATCCAGTTCGACAAGTACCTGACGGCGCAGGCCGGCATGGACGCCATCATTGTGGATGAGCGCTACAACTCGGGCGGCTTCATCCCCGACTTCTACACCGAGAAGCTGAAGCGCCAACTGCTGGGGCTGGTCGCGCCGCGCGAAGGCAAGGACATCCGCTGGCCTCCGGTGGCCATCTACGGGCCCAAGGTGCTGCTCATCAACGAGCACGCCGGCTCCGGCGGCGACGCCTTCCCGCTCTATTTCAAGCAGGAGAAGATTGGCCCCATGGTCGGCACGCGCACCTGGGGCGGGCTCATCGGCATCTCGCGGCAGGTGCCCTTGATGGACGGCGGGTCGGTGACCGCGCCGGAGTTCGCCTTCTGGTCGACGGACAACGGCGGCGAATGGATTGTGGAGAACGTCGGCGTGTCGCCCGACTACGAAGTGCAGCAGCGGCCCGACCTAGTGTTCAAAGGGCACGACCCGCAGCTTGAAAAGGCCATCGAGTTGGTGATGGACGGGTTGAAGACATACAAAGCGCCGGGACAGCGCCCGAAGTTCCCCAAGAAGAACTAGCGCGCCGTTCTACTGGGGACGGGCGACCGCGGGCTGGCTGCCTGTCTCGCGGTGGCCGCGAGTTGTGGCGGCGCGCGGCAGCAGAGTCAGCCCCAGCGCGTGCTCCAGCACTTCGTCAATAGTGCGAACGAAGTGGAAGGTAATGCCCTGGCGCAGGTGGGCCGGGATGTCCTGCCGCACGTGGGCTTCGTTCTCCGCCGGCAGAATCATCACGCGGACACCGCTGCGCTTGGCCGCCAGCACCTTTTCCTTGATGCCGCCCACGGGCAGCACGTGCCCGGTCAGAGTGATCTCGCCCGTCATCGCCACGTAGCGCCGCACCTGCGTCTCAGTAAAGAGCGAAGTGAGCGCAGTCACCATCGTCACGCCCGCCGAGGGACCGTCCTTGGGGATGGCGCCCGCCGGGACGTGGATGTGGATGTCGCCGCGCTCCAGCTCAGCGGCGTCGAGGCCGAGCAGCTCGGCGTTGGAGCGCACCCAGGTGAGCGCCGCCTTCATTGATTCCTGCATTACCTCGCGCACCTGGCCGGTGATGGTGAACTCGCCGCGGCCGGAGGCGGAGCTGCGCGGAATGCGCGCGGCTTCGATGAACAGCACGTCACCACCCGCCGGTGTCCAGGCCACGCCCACGGCAACGCCCGGCCGGCGCGTGCGCTCTTCGAGCTCGGTCTCAACGCGGAAGCGCGGCACGCCCAGCAGCTCGCGCACCAGCTCCGGAGTGACCTCGAGCACACCGCTTGCTCCCTCCGCTATCTGCTTGGCGCGCTTGCGGCAGAGCGTGGCGATTTCGCGCTCCAGGTTGCGCACGCCGGCTTCCAGCGTGTAGCACCGGATGATTTCGCTCAAACCGTCGTCGCTGAATCGAATCTGGCGATCCAACTCGAGGCCGTGCTCCTTCACTTGCTTGGGGATCAGGTACTGGCGCGCGATCTGCACCTTCTCTTCTGCCGTGTAGCCCGGCAGCTCCAGCACTTCCATGCGGTCGAGCAGCGCCGGCGGGATGGTGTCCAGCACGTTGGCCGTGGTGATGAAGAGCACCTTCGAGAGGTCGAAGGGCACGTCCAGGTAGTGGTCGCGGAAGCTGTGGTTCTGCTCGGGGTCGAGCACTTCCAGCAGCGCCGCCGCCGGGTCGCCGCGGAAGTCGCGGCCGATCTTGTCCACCTCGTCCAGCATGAAGACCGGGTCGCTCGACTCGGCGCGCCGGATGCCTTGAATGATCTGGCCGGGCAGCGCGCCGATGTAGGTGCGGCGGTGGCCGCGGATTTCGGCTTCATCGTGCATGCCGCCGAACGAGACGCGGACAAACTTGCGCCCCAGTGCGCGGGCGATGGACTTGCCCAGCGAGGTCTTGCCCACACCCGGCGGCCCGACGAAGCAGAGGATGGGCCCCTTCAGGTCGCGCTTGAGCTGCAATACCGCCAGGTATTCGAGGATGCGCGCTTTGACTTTTTCCAGGTCGTAGTGGTCCTGGTCGAGGATTTCGGCGGCGCGCTTGACATCCACTTCGCCGGCGCTCGACTTCGACCACGGCAGCGCCACCAGCCAGTCGAGGTAGGTGCGCACAACCGTGTACTCGGCGGCCGCCTGCGGGATCTTCTGCAGGCGCCCAAGCTCGCGCAGCGCTTCCTTCTTCACTTCCTCCGGCATGCCGGCGTCTTCGATCTTCCGCCGCAGCTCTTCGGTCTCACGGCCTTCGTCGGAGTCGCCCAGCTCTTTTTGAATCGCTTTCATCTGCTCGCGCAGCAGGTATTCGCGCTGGCTCTGGTTCACCTGCTCCTGCACGTCGGACTGAATCTTGCTGCGCAGACGGAGCACCTCGCGCTCCTGGCTGAGCTCGGCCGCCAGCCGCTTGAGGCGGGCGCGAACGTCGAGCGTCTCCAGCAGCTCCTGCTTCGCCTGCGTGGTGAGCGACGGCAGCGAGCCGGCGATGAAGTCGGTCAGCCGGCCGGGGTCGCTGATGTTGCTGACCGCCATCTGCAACTCGTCGGAGAGATTCGGCGAGGCAGCGACGATTTCCAGGAAGAGATCGCGCACGTGCCGCGCCAGCGCTTCGAACTCAGCGTCCGGTTGCGCCGGCAGCGCATCCGCCAGCGGCTCAACCCGTACCCGCAAGAAGGGCTCGTATTGCACGACGTCGAGGATCCGGATGCGGCGCACGGCCTCGACAAACACCACCAGGTTGTTGTTCGGCAGCCGCACGACCTTGTGAATCCGCGCCGCGGTTCCCACCGGGTAGAGCTCGGCCGGCGCCGGCCTCTCCACCTGGGGGTCGCGCTGTGTGACCAAGGCGATGAGCTTGTCCTCAGATCGCAGCGACTGAATCAACCGTAGAGAGCTCTCCCGGCCGACGGTCATCGGCGCTATCCCCTCCGGGAACAGCACCGTCTCCCGCACCGGCAACAGCGGAAGCTCATCTCCGTTTCGTACTTCCTGGTTATTGGTCACGGGTGCCTCCCCATTCAACTATTGCACCAACATCTACCACTGTCAATATGATTAGACCTTATAGCATTAAACTAAGATTCAACATGTTTATAAGATATTTATTTACAATCAATTAGCAAATAGTAGGGATCGGTTCGGTCCTCGGTAAGCCATTGGGCAGTTGTGTGTTGATACTGGCTTTCGGGCTGAGGGGCTTGACACGGCGGCCCGAGCCGGAGGACAATTGAGAGGTTCAGAGACAGCCCAATCCCAAATGGTTACTTCATCCGACCACGAGTTCTCTTCCGAGCCACCGCCCGTCTCGGCGGGCGGCGGGCGAGTCTACCGCCATCGCGGCGCGCAGGGGGTCCCCATGTTTCAGCGAATAGGCTGGAGGAGAGCCTCGGCGGTCGAGCGGCGTCTGTGGCTGATTCAAGGAGCCATTGTGGTGGGTGTGGTTCTACTGATCGGCGGGTTGATGCTCTGGATCCTACGCTGACCCGCCAGTCTCTTCCAGCAATCTCTTCAGGTTTTCCAGAATCTGCCGCCAGGCAGCCACAGCCTCTTGGGCGTACGACTCCCACTGCGACGCGTCGCCGATTGGCTCCTGCCGGACGATAACCCTCGTCAAACCGCCCTTCTCCGCAACCGAGAAGCTCATCCGCATCGGCCCAGGGACCTTGGAGTCCGCGCTGAAGCAGACGAGCGGCTCGATGCACAGCCGCTGCGGCGGCTTGAGCGAGCGGATCACCCCGCTCGCCACGGAGCGATACCCCTGCCCGGCGCCGCCCCAGGCCACCGCCCAGGCGCCGCCCTTGCGCGGCTCAATCACCGTTTCGCTCGCATCCCACCACTGCTTGATCTGCTCGGGCTCCACCAGCGCGGCCCAAACGCGCTCGGCCGAGGCACGGATTCTGACCTGGGCGCGGATTTGGTTCGGCTTCTTCTCCGCCATCAGCTCTTCCGGGAGCGGCGCTTGGCGGCGCTGAGGGGAAATTGTTGCTCGACCAGCGCTCGCGCCTGCTCGGTTGTCTTTACTGTTCCTTCGAGCTGCGCTTCTTCCAGCGCCGCCAGAATCTTTCCCATCTGCGGCCCGGGCGCATAGCCCATCGCTTGCAGGTCGTTTCCGGTGAGCAGGCGCGGCGGGCGGACTTCCTCCGGCGGCAGGTTCTCCCGTTGTTCTTTGACGAAGTGCCAGTTGGTGAGGTCGCCGTGGCTGGAGAGGCAGTCGAGGCGGTGGAGCTCGAGGTGTTCATCGAAGCCGTCCATCGAGATGAACCGCTTGAAGGTGCTGGCCTTCATCTTGGGCGCGTCCTTGAAGCGCAGGTGATGACGCACCAGCTCGACCACCCGCTCGGTGTCGCGGTTTGAGAGCCGCAGCCGCTGGCAGATTTCTTCCGTCATCACCGCGCCGACTTCGGCATGCTGGTTGAAGCGGATGCGGTCGGCAATCTGGAACGTCGGCGGCTTGCCGACGTCGTGCAGCAGCACGCCCAGCGCCAGCGTCGGCGAAGGCCGCTCCATACTTTCCAGCATCATCCGGGTGTGAATCCAGACGTCGCCTTCGGGATGGAACTCGGGCGGCTGCGCGACGCCCTTCATCTTCGCCACTTCCGGCAGGATGAGCTCGAGGAGGCCGGCGCCGTCGAGAATCTCAAAGGCGCGCCGCGCGGCGCCTTCGGTCAGCATCTTGAGGATTTCGTCGCGAACGCGCTCGCGCGACACGTGCTCGATTCCCTTGCGCTCGGCCTTGAGCGCCTCCCAGGTGCGGGCTTCGATCTGGTAGCCGAAGCGCGCCGCGAAGCGCACGGCGCGCAGCATGCGCAGGTAGTCTTCGCGGAAGCGCGCCACCGGCTCGCCGATGGTGCGGATGACGCCGGCGCGGATGTCGGCCTGGCCGCCGACGAAGTCGAGCACCTCACTCTTGAGCGGGTCGTAGAGCAGCCCGTTGACGGTGAAGTCGCGCCGGCTGACGTCCTCCTGCGGAGTTTGGGCGTAGCGCACTTCGCGCGGGTGGCGGCCGTCGAGCGTGCCATGGTCGGAGCGGAAGGTGGCGATTTCAATTTCATGTTCATCGAGCAGCGCCTTGACCACGCCGAACTGGGCACCGACGGTGACGGAGTCGGGAAACAGGCGCACGACTTCGTCGGGCGTGGCGCTGGTGGCCACGTCGTAGTCGGCGGGCTCGCGGCCCAGCACCAGGTCGCGGACGCAGCCGCCGACCCAGTAGGCCTGGTGGCCGGCGTCGCGAAGGCGCTGGACGGCCTCGGTTGCCTTGTCTTTCAACTCGCTCATCTCCGCGATTATACCCGCAGCCAAGAGCGGCGGGGCACAAGGCCCCGCCCTACCCCGACACAGCTCTTGGCTACTCTTGGGTTAGGGCACGGGCTTGCTTGTCCTGAGCGAAGTCGAAGGGCCCCGTGCCGCTCTTCCCTGTGAGCCGTGCAAGCGCTCGGTGCCGGTGAGGTCGAGGTAGGCTTCGTCAATCGAAACCATCTGC
>JAXIPK010000282.1:0-7378 GCA_045402975.1 Acidobacteriota bacterium | reverse complement strand
TTGCCGGACGAGATAGTGAAGCAGTTGGATAGAACGGCGCAGATTCGGCTGGCGTCGCCGGTCGAGTCGCTCAACGCTGCCATGGCGGCCACGCTGGCACTCTATGAAGCGGCGCGGCAAAGGAGATAAGGGTGGGACTGTTTGAGCCGGCCGGCGGGGACAAGGCGCGCAAGGGACGCGCGCCGCTCGCCGACCGCATGCGCCCGCAGACACTGGAGGAATTCCTCGGCCAGGAGCACCTCGTCGGCGCAGGCCAGCCGATGCGGGTGATGATTGAGAACGACGAGCTGACCTCGATGATTCTCTGGGGCCCGCCGGGCTCGGGCAAGACGACCCTGGCGCGGCTCATCGCCCGGCTGACGTCGTGCGACTTCATTCCCTTCAGCGCCGTGCTGGCGGGGATCAAGGAAATCAAGCAGGTGATGGCGGGCGCGGAGCGCGCCCACGAAGCCGGACGGCGCACCATCGTCTTCATCGACGAAATCCATCGCTTCAACAAGGCCCAGCAGGATTCGTTCCTGCCCTACGTCGAAGCCGGCTCCGTGGTGCTGATCGGCGCGACCACGGAGAACCCGTCGTTCGAAGTCATCAGCCCGCTGCTCTCGCGCGCCAAGGTCTACGTGCTGAAAGCGCTAACGCCGGAGCAACTATTGGTGCTGCTCGAGCGCGCGCTGGCGACGAAAGAGCGCGGGCTGGCGGAGCTGAAGGTCGAGGTCAGCCCGGAGCTGCTGCGCGAGGTTGCCGTCTACGCCAACGGCGACGCCCGCGTCGCCTACAACACACTGGAAGCGGCGGCGCTGGGCTCCCAGCCCCGCGACGGCAAGCGCGTCATCGAGCGCGCCGTGCTCGAGAACGTGATGCAGCGCCGGCTGCTGCTCTACGACAAAGCCGGTGAAGAACATTTCAACCTCATCTCGGCGCTGCACAAGTCGGTTCGCAACAGCGACCCCGACGCGGCGCTCTACTGGCTGGGGCGGATGCTGGAGGCCGGCGAAGACCCGCTCTACGTGGCGCGACGGCTGGTGCGCATGGCGTCGGAAGATATCGGTCTGGCCGACCCGCAGGCGCTCACGATGACGATGAGCGCCATGCAGGCGGTGGACTTCATCGGCATGCCGGAGGGTGGGCTGGCGCTGGCGGAAGCGGCGGTCTACTTGGCGCTGGCCCCGAAGTCGAATGCGCTCTACGCCGGCTACGGCAAAGTAGTTGAGGACGTAGGCCGCACCCTGGCCGAGCCCGTGCCGCCGCACCTGCGCAATCCGGTGACGTCGTTGATGAAGGACGTCGGCTACGGCAAGGGCTACCAGTACGCGCACGACTTCGACGACAAGACCACTTCGATGCCCTGCCTGCCCGAGAGCCTGCGCAACCGGCGCTACTATCTGCCCACCGAAGAAGGCTGGGAGAAAAAGCTCAAGCAACGGATGGACGAGTTGCAGCGTCTGAAGCAGAAGCCCGAAAAGAAATGAAAGCCGCTCGCCCGTTCGCGCTTGTCCTGCTCGCCGCTCTGGCCCTGACGGCCTCACCGCTGACGCCGGTGGCGACGCTTTCGGCACAGAGCGACGACGAGGTGCTGGTAGTGGCCGCCTGGGCGCCCGACGGCCAGCGCCTCGCCTACGGCACGGAGAAGCGCATCCAGCAGAAGCGTTCGCCGCTCAGCGTCTACGAAGGCCCGCAACATTCCTACCCCGGTGAAGTCTGGGTGGCCGATTTCGTGGGCAAGCCCAAGCGGGTGCTGAAGTCGAACATCCTGCGCGACCGCGAGGGGAACTTCTTCAGCTTTTCAGTCGAGCGGGTGGCGTGGTCGCCCGACGGCACCAAGTTGCTGGTCGAAATCACCGACGAGAGGAAGACGGCCGCCACGTTCTTTCTGACCGACGAGGGCAAGCGCGTGCAACTGGGCGGCGAGGGCCCGAACGCGGTGCGCGGCTACGGCGCCGAGTGGCTGAGCGACAACGAAACCGCCGGGATGCTGGACGAAGCAACGGCGCCGCAACTGCTCCATCGCGTGAAAGTGGTGCGCGTGACCGGCGGGCGCTCGCTGCCGCTCTATGAAGGAAGAGTCTTCGCCGCGGTCGCCTGGCTGCCGCAGGCGCGCAAGATGGTGGGCGTGGAGCGCGACCTCGATTTCGTCCGCACGCCCAAGCTGGTGGTGGGGGATTTGGACAAAGGCACGGTGGTGGCGTTGGGCGAGGTGCGGGAGTATGTCGGCGGGCTGCGCGTCACGCCGGATGAGAGCAAGGTTTCTTACTTTGTCGGCAACGAAAAGCTCGCCGTGCGCGGACTGGCGTCCGACGCCGCGGTTGAAACCTATCCCATTCCTCTCGGTCGCTACGCGTGGGCAGGCACGAGCGCTGTCGTCTTCATCGAACCGCAGAAACCGGGCGGGCGCGCGGGTTGGCTGGCGCTCTACGACCTTGCGACCAAGCAGAAGTCTCGTCCGCTGGGCGACGAACTGGTTCAGGACTTCTGGGTCACGCCCGACGGCCGCCAGGTGGCCGTGCTGACCACCGGCTTGAGCCCACAGATCAGAATCTACAAGCTGGAACCGTCAGGGCCGTGAAGCCGGTTGGGCGAAGCGCTTGGCGTGCTCTTTGAGGATGCACCGGTCGGCCACCACGACGAGGCCGGCGGCCCGGGCGCGCGCGGCGGCTTCTTCGTGGATGACTCCTTCCTGCAGCCACACTCCGCGAGCGCCGATGGCGATGGCGCTTTCCACCACCGGAGGCACCAGCTCCGACCTCCGGAAAATGTCCACTATGTCCACTTTAATGGGGACGTCTTCGAGCCGCGCGTAGCACTTCTCGCCCAGCACTTCCCTTTCGTTGGGATTTACCGGGATGATGCGGTAGCCGGCCGACTGCATGTAGCGGGCCACGCCGTAGCTGGGGCGGTGCGGCTTGGACGACAGACCGACGACGGCAATCACCTTGCTGCGCTCCAGCAGGTCGCGAATGGGGTCGTCGGTCATCTCACATCTCAGGCTCGCGCAGGATTCATCCGCCGCGCCAGAGCTTCCACCACGCGCTGGTTTTCCGACTCGGTCCCTACGGTCACGCGCAAGCCCTGCGGCATGCCCATGAAACCCAGCGGGCGCACGATGACGCTCATCTGCAGCAGCTCTTTGAAGTCTTCCTGGGCGTTGCGGCCGGTTTCAACGTAGATGAAGTTGGCGGAGGACGGCACAACCTTGAGGCCGAGGCCGGCGAGCTCGCGCTGGAGATAGGCCATGCCGCGGCGGTTCATCTCCACCGAACGGCGAACATGCTCGGTGTCGTCGAGCGCCGCCAGCGCCGCCGCCTGAGCCAGCGCCGAAACGTTGAAGGGGGAGCGCATCTTGTTGACCGCGTCGACAATCTCTGGGTGGCCGATGCCATAACCAATGCGCAGACCGGCGAGGCCGTGGACTTTGGAGAACGTGCGCAGCACCATGAGGTAGCGGCCCTGGCGCACGTAGTCGAGCGAGTGGCTGTAGTCGTCGCGCTCGACGTAGTCGCAGTAGGCTTCGTCCAGAATCACCAGCACCTTCTCCGGCACGCGGGCGAGGAAACGGTCGGTCTCTGCGGCGGTGAACATCGTGCCGGTGGGGTTGTTGGGGTTGGCGAGATAGACGACGCGCACGCGGTCATCGAGCTTGGCGGCGAGCGCATCGAGGTCATAGGCGTAGTCGCGCAGCGGAACGCTTATCGTCTCACCGCCCGCCAGCCGCGCCGACATGGGGAAAACCACAAAGGTGCCCATCGAGGTCAGGCCGGCGCGGCCGGGGCCGAGATAAATCTGGCCGAGGAGAAGAATCAGCTCGGTGGAGCCGGCGCCGAGGGCAATCTGGTCCATGTCCACTTGGTGCAGTGCGGCGAGTTTCTCGCGCAGGTAGTAGCCGCCGGCGTCGGGGTAGCGGTTGGAGCCCGCCAGACACTTCCTCACCGCGTCCATTGCTCGCGGCGAGGGCCCCAGCGCGTTTTCATTGGAGGCCAGCTTCACAGCCGCCAGACCCAGCTCGCGCTCCACCTCTTCGATGGGCTTGCCGGGGACGTAGGGACGGATGTCGGCGATGTTCGCAGGAACAAGACCGGGGTAGGGCTTCTTCGTCGGCATCAAGTGGGCTCCATGAGGGATTAACCGACTGCACGAGCGGCGGGCGAGCGCAGTCTCGCATCGGCTGGTCGTGCCTCGCGCCGCAGCCGCTGCACTTCTCTGTCCGTCAACTCGCGATACTCGCCGGCTTCCAGCTCCGTGTCGTGCAGGGAGCCGAGAGCGATGCGCCTGACTTTTTCCACCGGGTGGTTGGACCGGAACAGCGCCGTGCGCAGCCAGTCGCCCCGCGGCTCCACCAGGGTTACTTCATACCACGGATTCGGTCCGGGCTTCACCAGCCGGGCGCGGGCCGGGGCGCGCTGATGGCGCCGGGCAGTCCTCTCCAGGGCGGCGAGCTCGGCAACGCTCAACGCACCCTTGATCTTGAACCGGTAGGTCTGCGGCAGGCGCCCGCGCAGAAGCGTGTCGGCAAACTCACCGTCACTGGTCAGCAGCAGCAAGCCTTCGACGTCGTACGGCAACCGCCCGACGGGAAAGACGCGCTGGGGAACTCTTCTGAGCAGGTCGAACACCGTCCGGCGGCGATTGGGATCGGAGGCGGTGGTAACAACCCCGCGCGGCTTGTTGAGCAGGAGGTAGAGCGGGCGCTGCGGGAAACGCAGCACGCGCCCGTTGACCTGGATGTTGTCTTCGGCCGGGTCGGCTTTGGTGCCAAGCTCGGTGACCACCTGCCCGTTCACGCGCACGGCTCCGGCGAGGATAAGTTGTTCGGCGCGCCGGCGCGAGGCAATCCCGGCGCGGGCAATCAGTTTTTGCAAACGCTCAGGCATGCTCCTGCTCGGTCGGGTTTTCTTCCGGCGCCGGCTCGGGCGCGGAGGGTTCTGCCGCCGGCGGCATCTCGACATCGCCC
Source organism: Acidobacteriota bacterium (assembly GCA_045402975.1). GTDB lineage: Bacteria > Acidobacteriota > Terriglobia > Acidiferrales > 2-02-FULL-67-57 > JACPRL01. The sequence goes on along the minus strand of JAXIPK010000282.1, from coordinate 2,433 downwards.
AGAGCGGCGCGGGCGAGCTCTTCAAACTCTTTCAGTGTGGGCAGCTCGTCCACGCCACTGAGGCCGAAGCGAATCAGGAATTCCTTGGAGGTGCGGTAGAGAATGGGACGGCCGACGCACTGCTTACGGCCGGCGGTGACGATGAGGCCCTTTTCGAGCAGGGTGGCCAGGGCGCTCGAGCAATCCACTCCGCGAATGGCGTGGATCTCCGGCCCGGTGGCCGGCTGCTTGTAAGCGATGACCGCCAGGGTTTCGAGCGCCGGCATCGAGAGACGCAGCGGCGGGCGCTGGCTGCGCACAAACCGGCGCACGGCGTCGTGGTGCTCGGCCTTGGTGTACATGCGGTAGCCGCCCGCGACTTTGCGGATTTCGACACCGTGGTCGGCGGCGTGGCTGGCCTCGACCAGCTCGTCGAGCGCGGCGCGGACTTCCTCGCGGGGGACGTCGCGAAGGCCCTTGGCCAGCGCGTCGAGCGTCACCGGCTCCTCGGAAACGTAAATGATGGCTTCCAGCAGTGCTTTGAGCTCAGTGCGTTCCATCAGTTGTATTGCTCGTTGACTTCGCCGGCCGCGGCGTCGGCGAACACGACGTCGAACATCTTGTGCTTGCGCAGCAGAATGGGGCTGAAAAGCTCGGCCTGCACCGCCACCACGGCTTCCAAGCGCACCAACTCAAGCAGCGCCAGGAACAGCACAATCAGTCCACGGCGAGTGGGATGACGTTGACAGAGCTCAAGCAGCGGCACGGCGGCCTCGCTCGAGCGCAGCGCCTGGCGGACTTCGTCCATCATCTCGGCGACGGTGATTTCTTCCCTGCGAATCTCCAGCCCCAAGGGCGCGGGCGGGCGCTCCAGCACTTCGCGGAAAGCTTTGGCCAGGTCCCACAGTGTCACCACCAGCTCGCCCTTCTCGTCGGCGAACGACGCCAGGTCGGGCCGCGACCAGGTGGCCTGCTCCAGCACTTGTTTCTGCTGCAGCATCTGAGCGGCGCTCTTGAACTTCTCGTGCTCGAGCAGGCGCTGCACCAGGTCGGTGCGCGGGTCGTCGGACTCGCCCGGGCCGGCCAGCGGGTCGGGCGGGAGCATCATCTTCGACTTGATCTGGATGAGCGTGGCCGCCATGAGGATGAAGTCGGCGGCGATGTCGAGGTTGAGCTGTTCCATCCGGTGCAGGAAGTCGACGTACTGCTGGGTGATTTGCGCGATGGGGATGTTGAAGATGTCGATCTCCTGCTTGCGGATGAGCTCGAGCAGGAGGTCGAGCGGGCCTTCGTAGGCTTCGAGTTGAACGCTGGGCAGCGTCTCCACTGTTCTCCTTAGCTCGTCGTCACCGAGGCGCTTTTGGAGTGCCGCGGCTGGCGGCCCTCCCACGGATACGTCATCTTCATTGCCGCGCGCACCTGGCGCATGGTGGCGCGCGCCACGCGGCTGGCCTTGCGCGAGCCCTCTGCCAGGATTTCCCAGACGGAACCCGGATTGGCCTCGTAGGGGCGGCGGCGCTCGCGGATGGGCTCGAGCGAACGGATGAGGTGGTCGGCCATCAGCGATTTGCAATCCACGCAGCCGATCTGAGCGGTGCGGCACTCCGCGTCCACTCGCGCAATGGCCTCAGCGGTGGAGAAACGCTTGTGAAAACCGAAGACGGGACAAATCTCCGGGCGGCCCGGGTCAGAGCGGCGGATGCGCTGCGGGTCGGTGAGCATGGTGGAAACTTTCTGGCGAATCGCCTCCGGCGTATCGGCGAGCTCAATGGTGTTGCCGTAGCTCTTCGACATCTTGCGGCCGTCGAGCCCGGGGAGCTTGGGCGTTTCGGTGAGCAGCGGCTCGGGCTCAGGAAGGATGCCGCGAATCTGGGCGTACTCGCCCAGGCCGCGGCTCAAGTAGTAGGCGCGCATCAAGAGCGGCGCGCGACGGAAGTAATCCCGGATTACGGCAAACCCGTCGCTCACCGTCGGCTGCGCGCCGGGCGCCAACTGCTGAGCAATCTCAGGAGGCAGGCCGGCGCTCTCCGCCAGGCCGTGCCAATCTTCGGCCTTGAGCTGCGTGTTGGCGTGGCGCTTGGGAACCAGCTCGCCGTAGGCGAGGTTGAAGCGGCGGGCGACCTCGCGGGTCAACTCGACGTGCGGCACCTGGTCTTCGCCCACCGGCACGCCGTGGGCGCGATAGATAAGGATGTCGGCGGCTTGCAGCAGCGGGTAGCCGAGGAAGCCGTAGGTGCCCAGGTCCTTGTCGCGAATCTGGTCGCGCTGTTCCTTGTAGCTGGGGACGCGCTCCAGCCAGCCGAGCGGCGTGATCATGGAGAACAGCAGGTGCAGCTCGGCGTGCTCGGGCACGTGCGATTGCAGGAAGAGAGTGGACTTCTGCGGGTCGAGGCCGGCGGCCAGCCAGTCGGTGACCATCTGAATGGTGCTGTCGGTGATGGCGCTGGTGTCGGC
>JAXIPK010000199.1:0-3772 GCA_045402975.1 Acidobacteriota bacterium | reverse complement strand
CGGTTGAGCTCGGCGAAGGTCACCTGCTGCATGCAGCCGGCGAAGAAAGCCACGCGTGCCCTCCTACGCCCTTCGGGCTTCGGAGGGTAAACCCTCCCGAGCTCGGAGAAGAAGAAGTTGTCGTCCATCGGCGGCAGGAGCGCCTCGGCTTGGCCCAGCTTGCCGAAGAGTTTCAACAGGCCGGAGGCCTGTACCACTCTTCGCAAGGAAGAGCGTTGATAGAAGCGCAGGAGCTTGCCGACGAGCGCCAGGCGGCTGGGGTAGGGAAGCAGTTGCTGGAAGCCGAGCCAGCGGAGGAAGCGGGAAGCGAGCGGGCGGCGGTAGGTGAGCTCAATCTGGGCGCGAGCGGCTTCGACCAGCTTGCCGTACTCGACGCCGGAGGGGCAGGCGGTTTCGCAGGCGCGGCAGTCGAGGCAGAGATCAATGTGGCGGACGAAAGAGTCGGCGAGCTTCAAGCGACCCTGGTCGACGAGAATCATCTGGTGGATGCGGCCGCGGGGCGAGTCCATCTCCACGCCCAGCAGGCGGTGGGTGGGGCAGTGGTTCAGGCAGAGGCCGCAGTGGACGCAGCGGGAGTAGTCCTCATAGCGCGGGCGGTCGTCGCCGCGGTAGCCGCTCGGAGTGGGGGCAGCCGGGATCATGCCGTGGGTGCCGGCTCCGCGTTGGCTTTGACGCCGAAGTAGAGATAGCCCAGCGCCAGGGCTAGGGAAAGCAGGGCGAGCCCCGGCACGTTGATGCCGATGTAACTCAGAACGGTTTGGATGAGGATGACCGGCGTCAAGGCAATGACGGCCAGGCGCAGCACGGCCAGAAATGGAAGGGAAACCTTCAGAGACTTGCAGAACGCGAGCCCGATGGCGGCGTAGAGCAGCGACTGGAGGATGCGGTAGATGTACTCCGAGGGAAGCACGATCACATAGAAGAGCACGCCGAACCAGCGGCGGCACCAGACGGCCCAGGCTTCCAGGTCCCCGCGGTTGAGAGAAAAGTTCTGCACCTGTGACAGGTCGTACATCCGGGTTTCGTTGCGGCGGTCCTGCTTGAGGAGCAGCTTGTCTTCGGTGAGCAGGATGACGGCTTCGGTGTCGTCGAGGTCGGTGCGCTGGCCGGTGAGATCAATGATGGCGACGGGCTTTCCATCGTTGGTGGTGATGGTGTAGGGCGTGTCCACGTCGGTTGAAACCCGGCCGTTGTGGATGGTGATGGACGGCACCTGGAGAAGAAACGCGGGTGCGTTTTCGTTGAGCCAGTCCACAAAGCCGGAGTGAACCTTGAACGTGGTAGGCAGCCAGGCCACCGCCAGCAGCAGGAAGAGATAGGCGAATCCTGTGCCGCGCCAGTGCTGCGCCACGTCCCGGTACAAATCCTTCGAGTAAAAAGAGAGGGCGAGAGGTTGAAGGGCGGAGTATTTTCTCATCACAAGCCTCCCACAAAGCGGCCGGGGTTCAAGATGCGGTCGGGGTCGAACTGGGCTTTGAGTTTCTGCATCAGAGGGAAGTCGTCGCGCAGCGGGCCCCAGACGTTGACGTCGTGCTTCACTTCCGTGGGGCACCAGGGAATGGTGACGCGGCCGCCGAGGTTGTTGCCGGCGTGAACCAGCTCAGTCGCCGCCTGAGCAGCCTTCTTGGGCGCATCTCCCACTAGAAAGACATGCGCGATGCCGCTGCCGGCGTGGGCGCTGGCGGCGGCGGGGAACTCGTAGCGCGCCGCTGCCTGGCGAGCCTTGGTGAGAAACGGTCCGACAGCGGCGAGCGGCAGAGCCGCCTTCACAACGGTTGTCGCGGGATGGCGGGCGCGCGCGCGCGGGATGCGCTCGCGAACCGCCTTCAAGGTGAGCTGCTCAGCGTCGCCGCGGAGCGCGTCGAACTGCGGTGCGTGCAGCTCGCGGGCCAGCGCGCTGAAATCGCCTTGATAGCGGCGCAGCACCGGCTCGGGCCCGGCGACGCCGGCGACCAGGGACCAGTGCCGCGGCGAAAGCGGCGGGGTGGAGAGCAGTTCGCCGGTTTCCGGACTGAGCAGCTCGAGCATCGTGGGTTGCCAGGCGGAATGCACGATGCGGCGCGTGGCTTCGGCTGCGGCGTCGAGGGTTTCAAAGCCAAACACGAAAGTGGAAGTCGCCGGCGGTCGCGGAAAAACCTTGAAGGCGACCTCGGTGAGGATGCTGAGGGTGCCGAGCGAGCCGATCATCAGCCGGGCGAGATCGTAGCCGGCCACGTTCTTCACCACGCGGCCGCCGGTCTTCACCAGCTTACCTTCGCCGGTGACGAATTGCATTCCGATGACGAAGTCGCGCCAGGTTCCGTAGGCGAAGCGCAGCGGGCCGGAGGCGTTGGCTGCGAGGAGGCCGCCCAGAGCGGCCTCGTCGGCGTGAGGGGGATCGGCGGGAAGAAACTGCTTGTGCTCGCCGAGGCGTTGCTGGGCCTCGGCGAGGGGAAGCCCGGCTTCGGCGGTGAAGGTGAGGTCGCCGGCGTCGTAGTGAACGACGCGGTTCATTCGCCGCAGCGAGATAGCGATGTCGAGCGCCGCCGGCGGATTTCCGAGCGGAAGGTAGAGGCCGCTGGTGGCGGGAAGCAGCGCGGCTTTGTTGGCGCGGGCCCAGCGAACGATTTCGACCAACTCGGTGGAGTTGGCGGGCTCGACGACGGCGCTGGGCGCAGAGCCGTCGATGCGGAAGCGCTCCAGCGTTTCCGCGTCGTCGCGCACGTGCTGCGCGCCGAGGAGGTGTTCGAGGCTAGAGGTGGCGACAGGCATGTCTACGTGGCGGCGGTTTGCGGGAGAGGTTGGACACGCAATTCACCACAGGATTTGGAGAGGGGGATGACTTTGTCGGGGTTGAGGAGGCCGGCGGGATTGAAGACGTTCTTCAGTTTCAGCATGGCGTCGAAGTCGTCGTCGGTGAAGAGCAGCGGCATCAGGTCGCGCTTCTCGATGCCGACGCCGTGCTCGCCGGTGATGGAGCCGCCCATCTCGACGCAGAGCTTCATGATTTCTTCCGAGGTCTGGATGACGCGCGCGAACTGCTCGCGGTCGCGAGCGTCGAAAAGCAGCAGCGGGTGGAGGTTGCCGTCGCCGGCGTGGAAGACGTTGCCGACGCGGAAGCCGTGGCGGGCGCCGATTTCGATGACGCGACGCAGCGTCTCGGGCAGGCGAGTGCGGGGGATGACGCCGTCGAGGGCGTAGTAGTTCGGCGCCAGGCGGCCGACGGCGCCGAAAGCGTTCTTGCGGCCGGCCCAGAGCTTTTCGCGCTCGGCATCGTCGCGGGCGCGGCGGACTTCGCGGGCGCGATGCGCGCGGCAGACTTGTTCGATCTGCTCGGCCTGCGCGTCGACGCCTTCGCGCAGGCCTTCGACTTCGATGAGCAGCACAGCGGCGGCGTCGAGCGGGAAGCCGGCGTGGATGAAAGCCTCGACGGCGCTGAGCGTGAACTGGTCGAGCATTTCGCAGGCGGCCGGAGTGATGCCGCGGGCGGTGATTTCGGCGACGGTTTCAGTGGCGTCGTCCACGGTTTCAAAAATCGCCAGCAGCGTTTTGACCGCTTCCGGCAGACGCAGCAGGCGAACAATAATTTTGGTGACGATGGCGAGTGTGCCTTCCGAGCCGACCAGCAGGCCGGTGAGGTCGTAGCCGGGAGTGTCGAGGGCTTTGCCGCCGACGGGGACGAGCTCGCCGGTGGGGAGAACGACTTCGAGGCCGAGGATGTGATTCGAAGTGACGCCGTAGGCCAGCGTGTGCGGGCCGCCGGCGTTGGTGGAAACGTTGCCGCCGATGGTGC
>JAXIPK010000019.1:0-3326 GCA_045402975.1 Acidobacteriota bacterium | reverse complement strand
CGCACGTTGAGGATTTCCTGATGCAGCAGCCGCTGCAGGCGGCCAATTTCTTCCGAGACGGTGGCCGGCTCGCCCGCCGAGTGGCGGCGCAGCACATCGAATTGCATTTCCAGTGCGATGAGCGATTGGATGACGCCGTCGTGCAGCTCCTGAGCCACCCGGGCGCGCTCCAGGGCGCCGGCGCGCGAGCGCAGGCGGCGCAGCAGGTAGACGTTGTAAATCGCCGGGCCCACTTGGCGGAGAAGTGCCTGCAGGAAGCGCAGCTCGACTTCCGGCCGCCTGCCCAGCGCCGGATCGAAGAGAAGCATCTGCCCTTCCCACTCCTCGCCGAAATGAATGGCGGAGCCCAGCAGCGTGTGGAAGGACTGCCCGGCCACCGCCGAGGGAAGGCTGGGGTCAACATCGCGCAGGCGGCGCCCCTGGGCGTCGAGCGCCACCAGCGAGAAGCGCTGGCTGTGGTCGGCGTCGCGCACCGCATACCAGACGTTGCCGGGGAGCAGGCCGGGCAGGATTCCGCGCTGCGAACCTTCCGCTTCGCGCAGGGCGAGCACGATCTCCGCCCCCGACCCTTCGGGACCCACCGGCCGCGCTTCCCAGAGGAAAACCCGTTCGCTGGTGCGCTCGCGCACGGCCAGCAGGGCGCGCCGCGCGCCATAGACGCGCATGATTTCCTGCAACGCCGCCTGCAAGTTGGCGCGCAGGCTGGCGGCGCTCTGCGCCCGGCTAACGATGCGGGCGGCCACCGCAGTCTCGGCGCGCAGTTGCTTTTCTTCCTCCGCCAGGTAACCGAGCAGCACGCCCATCAACACCAAGTAAGTGGCGCGCATGATGACGCGGTTGAACTCGATGGGCTCGCTGAAAATCTGCACCGCCTGCAGGCTTTCCGAGCTCGTCAGCCCGACTTCCGCCAGCAGGACGCCCACCGCAGCGCCCGCCGTCAGCAGCGTTTCCCGCGCGCCCCAGCGGTAGGCCGCCGCCAGCAGGACAAAGAGGAAGAAAACGTAGAGCGGGCTGTTGGCGCCTTCGGTGAACAGCGTCAGCAGGCCGGCGAAGAGGACGTCGATGCCGTGCGATACCAGGCGCACACGCGGCGTAATCCCCGGCCACAGCCGCAGGCCGAGCATCAACGCCAGGCTCTGCGCCGCGTACAACAGCATCAGGAGGTAGGCGACCTCGGCGTAGCGGGTGGGCTCGGTGGGGTCGAAGTAGATGGCCGCCAGGCCGGAGGTGGCGAGGAAAGCGCGCGCGGTCGCCAGCACCTGCTCGGTGCGCTGGGCCTCGGCTGCCGCCAGCGGCGCTCGCAGGCGGTCGAGGAACCGCTGTCGCTTGGGTGTCAGACGCAAGCCCCCTCAGTGCCGTCCACGGCGCTCTCTTGCGTTTGATTATCGCCGAGCCCACGCACTCCGACAAGCAGGGATTTCTTGCTCGCGCTCTGGTCGTGTGATTAAATGGCGCCACGTCGGGAGCCACCACGTGCATGGCGAAGAAGTTTTCTGGCTGTTCCTGTTCCTGATTGTTGTCGGGCTGATACTGGTCGGCCCCATCCTGGGCATCATTGCCTTCGTCCGCGTCCGCCAGGTCGAGCGGCAGACCGGCGCCCGACCCCCGACCCCTCAAGGCTGGCAGCGGCTGAGCGCCCTCGAACAGCGGATTCAAGAGCTGGAGCGCCGGCTCGCAGGCGGGGCCGCAGTCGCACCGCCCGTTTATCCTGAGTCGCCCGAAGCGGGACGAAGGACGCCGCCCGCACCTCTCGTCGCCCCACCGCCGGTTGCCGCCGCAGCTCCAGCGCCGCCTCGTGCACCAGCGAAGCCAGCGCTCGATTGGGAAACCCTCATTGCCGGCCGCTGGCTCAACCGCATCGGCATCGTGGCGCTGTTTCTGGCCACCAGCTTCTTCATCAAGCTGGCCATCGACAACGACTGGATCGGGCCCACCGGCCAGGTCGCGCTCGGTCTCATCGGCGGCACCGTGCTGCTCGTCTTCAGCCAGTGGCTGCTGAAGCGCGGCTACCTCTACTTCTCCGAAGGCATCGCCGGGCTCGGCGCCGGCGTGCTCTATTTCTCGCTCTGGGCCGGCTGGGATTACTACAAGCTGTTCCCGCAGAGCATCGCCTTCATCGGAATGATTCTGGTCACCGCCGCGATGATGGGGCTCTCCATCGGGCGCAACTCGCAGCGCATCGCGCTGCTGGCCCTCATCGGCGGCTTCGTTACGCCGTGGCTGGCCAGCACCGGCGTGGACGCCCAGGTGGTCCTCTTCACCTACCTCGGCGCGCTCAACGCCGGCCTCATCGGCCTGGCCTGGACGCGCCAGTGGCGCGCGCTCGAGCTGCTCGCCTTTTTCTGCACCCAGGTTTACTTCTGGGGCTGGTATGCGCAGTTCTACACTCCCGAGCGCCTGGCCTCGACCTCGTTCTTCGCCACGATGTTCTTTGCTCTCTTCACCGCGCTGCCGGCGGTGCGCGCGTGGCGGTTCCCGCGGCTCTACGCCGAGCAGGTCGTGTTGGTCCTCATCAACGCCGTGATGTACCTGTTCACTCTCCATCAATTGCTGTGGCCCGACCGCCGCTGGACGCTGACTCTGGCGGTGCTGGCGCTTTCCGCCGCGCACTTGCTGGTGGCGCGCGCCGTGCCATCGCCCGCGGGCGGCGTCCCGGTCAACCGCCTGCTCTTCGCCGGGCTGGCGCTGACGTTCGTCACGCTCGCCATCCCCATTCGCCTCGAAGGCAAGTGGATGACCATCGCCTGGGCGGTGGAGGGCGCGGTGCTCCTCTGGAGCGGGCTGCGCGCCGCGGTCGGGCACCTGCGCGCCGGTGGCTGGATACTGTTCGCCATTGTCGGCATCCGGTTGCTCGCCTACGATCTCCACGCCGAGCAGGTTTTCTTCAACGAGCGTTTCGCGACCTTCGCGGTGGTCGTGGCCTGTTTTGCCGCCGCGCTCTACTTCCTGCGCCAGCAGGTGGACAGGCTGGGCTTCGACGAGCGCTCCCTCAGCGCCCTGCTCGCCATCGCCATCAACTTCTACTCCCTGTGGGCGCTGTCGTTTGAAGTCTGGGACTGGCTGCGCGGCCCCGACTTCCTGGTGCAATCGCATCTGGCCCCGCAGCTCGGCCTTTCGGTGCTGTGGACGGCCTACGCTGCTCTCTTGCTGGTTTTCGGGGTCAAGCGCGCGAGCCCCCTGCTGCGCTGGCAGGCGCTGGCCCTTTTCGGCATCACCGTCGCCAAGGTGTTTCTCTACGACCTCGAGGCGCTGGAGCGCGTCTACCGCATCGTTTCCTTCCTGGTGCTGGGCGTGGTGCTGCTGGTGGTGTCGTTCCTCTATCAGCG
>JAXIPK010000065.1:0-5564 GCA_045402975.1 Acidobacteriota bacterium | reverse complement strand
ACCGCCTGGTATCCCTTCTGGCCCGGCGTGCGCTACCTGAGCATCCTGCCCACCAACCACGCCATTGACTTCATGGTCGGCTTCATCGGGCCGTTCACTTGCGGCGCCTGCGTGGTGCATCTGCGCACGCTGCGGCCGGAGTTTGTCCGCGAAGCCTTCGCGCGCCACCGCATCACCTACGTCAGCCTGGTGCCGCTGGTGGTGAAGAACCTCGAGAAGGGCCTGCGGGAGCGCTTCGCGCAGCTGCCGACAACAAAGCGCCTGGCGCTTAACGCGCTCGTCGCCTTGAACCGCGCCCTGACGCGCAAACGCCCAAACTCGGCGCTGAGCCGTCGGCTGCTGCCGCAGGTTCACGAAGCGTTTGGCGGCGAGCTGTGCGCCATGATTGTGGGCGGAGCCTTCGCCGAGCCCTCCACGCTGCAGTTCCTCTACAACCTCGGCATCCCGGTGGTCAACGGCTACGGGCTGACCGAGGCAGGCACGGCGGTGACGGTCAACGACCTGCGCCCGTTCCGCGCCGACACGGTGGGCAAGCCGCTGCCGGGGATGGAAGTGAAGATCGTCGGCGCTGACGGCGACGGCATCGGCGAAGTGGCGGTGCGCAGTCGCACGGTGATGTCGCACTACCTCGACGACTCCGAGCTGACCGCCGAAACCATCCGCGACGGCTGGCTGATGACCGGCGACCTCGGCCGGCTCGACGCGACCGGACACCTCCAGCTCTTCGGCCGCCGCAAGAACATGATCGTGACCGAAGGCGGCAAGAACGTCTACGCCGAAGACATCGAGAACGCCTTCGAAGGCCTGCCGGTGAAGGAGTTTTGCGTCTTTGCTGCGAACTACCTCTGGCCGCAGAAGCAATTGGGAAGCGAACAGCTCGTCATCGTCCTGCACGCCGAGCCCGGCCAGTCCGTCACCGAAGCCGTGCGGCGCGAGCTGGCCGACCGCAACCGGCGCCTGCTCGACTTCAAGCGCGTCGGCGGCTACCTGGTCTGGGAGGAAGACTTCCCCCGCACCGCCTCGCTCAAGATCAAGCGCGAGCTGCTGGCGGGACAAATCCGCGAGCGGCTCGACCGCGGCGCCCTCCAAGCCCTGTGAGCGACGCCTACCTTGCCATCGTCAATCCGGCTGCCGGCGGTGGTCGCTGCGGCAAGTTGGCCCCGGCGATGCTCGACCGCCTGAGCGCCAGCGGGATGAAGATTGAATCCGTCGAAGTCCAGCGCCCGGGGCACGGTAGCGAGCTGGCCCGCGAAGGCGAACGGCGCGGCTTCCGGCGGTTCCTGGCCGTGGGGGGCGACGGGACTACGTACGAGATTGTGAACGGCCTCTTCCCGCGCCCGCCTGGGGCGCAGCCGCCCACGCTGGCTTTCCTGCCGCTGGGCACCGGAAACTCGTTTGTGCGCGAGTTCAGCGCCCGCGTGCTGGAGCACGCGATGGATGCGTTGCAGGCGGGCCGCCAACGTCCCTGCGACGTCCTGCGCCTGACTCATCGCGACGGCGTGATTCACTACATCAACCTGCTCAGCCTCGGCTTCGCCGCCGACGTGGCCGTCCTGCGCGACCGCCAGCTGAAGCGCCTGGGCACGCTGGGCTACTGGCTCGGGGTGCTGGCCTGCCTGGCGCGGCTCGAGCGACGCGCCTTCCCGCTGCGAGCCGACGACGACACGGAGTTCGACCGCCGCCGCTGCCTCTTTCTGAGTTTCAACAACAGCAGCTATACCGGCGGCCATATGATGATTGCTCCGCAGGCCGACCCCGCCGATGGTCTTATCGAGTACGTCCACTGGGGGCCCATCGGGCGGCTGGGGCTGCTGGCCAACCTGCGCCGGCTCTACGACGGCTCGCACATCCAGCACCCGCTGGCCGAGCGGCGCGGGGTCAAGCAAGTGGAGTTCAACCTGGACGGCGCGGTGGATATGATGGTGGACGGGGAAGTGATGACCCTGCACCCGTTGCGGCTCGATGTTCTCCCGGGCGCCCTCACGGTGGTCGCATGAGCAAGCTCGCCCGCCACCTGCTCTCGCTCTATCGCTGGACGCTCTGCGGGCTCTACTTCTTTCCCGTCTGCACCTGGCTGGTGATTCTCGGCATCTTCAAAGACCCGCGCCAGAACGACCGCCCGCAGCGCGTGTTCTTCCGCAACATCCTGCGGGTGGCGGGCGCCGATCTGGAGGTGCGCCGCGCGCCCGGATTCGATCCCAACCGCGCCAGCATTTTTCTCTGCAACCACATCAACATCTTCGACGCCTTCGTCATTTACTCCGCCATCCCGCAGTTCGTGCGCGGTTGGGAGCTCGAGTCACACTTCAAGATTCCTGCCTACGGCTGGATGATGAAACGCTTCGGCAACATCCCCGTGCCCGCCACCACCACGCCGGCAGCGCTCAAGCGCCTTCTCGATCGCACCCGGCAGGCGCTGGACGACGGCGTCAGCGTGATTGTTTTCGCCGAAGGCTCGCGCACCCTCGACGGCCGCCTGGGACCCTTCCGCAAAGGGATCTTTCAGCTCCTGCCGCAGCTCCCCTATCCGATTGTTCCTATGACCATCGTGGGCTCGTTCGAGTTCAACCACAAAGGGAGCTGCCTGCTGAACCCGGACAAGATAGTCGTCCACCTGCACGACACCATTGAGACCCAGGGCTTGACGCGCGACACGCTCGAGCCGCTGATGGAGCGAGTCCACCGCGTCGTCTCCCAGCCTCTCGACGACTACTACGCGGAAAAAAAGGCTTGATTTCGCGACGGTGTTCTGGTCTTATACGCGCGTCGGGCCCATCGGACTCATACGATTTTGATGACAGCGCTCTGGAAAGTTCGTTTCGGGCTCGGTGCCGGCGTTTTGACCGGCTCCCTCCTTCTCGTTTCCCCTGGACTTGCCCAAAGCCTCGGTGACGTTGCGCGCCAGCCGCGCGAGCGCCGCGCCCCGGTGCCGTGCCCCACGCGCGTCTACACCAACGAAGACCTGGCGCGGCCGCAGATTCTCGACACCAAGGAGCGTGCCTGCCTCGACGCCGCGCGCCAGACAGCTCCAGCCGTGACGCCGTACCTGGAGACCGCCGCGCCCACCATGGCCGGTTTTGAGACCCGCCTGCCCGATACACCCCTGGCTTTGATTGCGCCGCGCGACCGCTTGATGAAGGAAGCGCGCCTGGCGCGCGAAGCTCGCTGGGCCCAGGAAGCGAAACTGGCGAGAGAGTCCCGCGGCGCCAAGCCGCTCCGCACGACACCGACGGCGTTTCAACTCGAGCCTGCCAGTGAAGTCCGCACGCGTGTGATCGAACACAGTGGACCCGCGCCCGGCATCGCGCCGACCTTGCCGGTGGCGCGTCCACTGCGAATCGAGGTTGCTCCTGCGGTGCGCGTGGTTGTATCCGGCGACGAAATCGTGAGCGAAGCGCAAGATGCGCGGCGAGAAGTTCGAGTGCAGCGCGGCGACTCGCTCTGGAGAATTGCGGCACGGAATCTCGGCGATGGAAAGGCGTGGCGGCGGATCGCCGACGCGAATCCGCAGATCGCCGATCCGAATCGGATTCACATCGGCGACGTGATTCGGTTGCCGGAAGCCGCGAGCTCGATCGAAACTTCCAGCAACGCGAGAGAAGCCGGGCCGGTTGTTCGCGTCGCGCGCGGCGACACGCTGTGGCAACTGGCGACGGCGCGCTTCGGTCGCGGCACCGCCTGGACTTGCATCGCTGCCACCAATCAGCTTCGCAACCCCGACCTAAGTCTCCCCGGCCAGGTTCTGGCGCTTCCCGAAGCCTGCCAGTAACTTCTTATTTATCTTTGAGTTAGCGCCTGCCAGTCAGCGCCACCAGTAGAGAATAAACGCGCCCACCAGAATGTCGAAGAGCATGCAGAAGGGCGCGTAGCCGCGCGGGATAGTCGTCTGGATTCCTTTAGGATGATGCAGGGCGTCCCACGCGCCGTGAAAAAAATACCCGATGGCGAGGTACACGGGCGAAGACCACAGCGCGGCGCCCGCGAGTGCGAACGTAATCAGCAGCCCCAACGTTTCAATCACGAACTCGCGGGGCCGCTTGTCCAGCAACGCGAAGCCGCCGTAGATTCCGGCGATGAAAGTGAGAAACAACGCCAGCAACTCGAGCGCCGTCTGCTTGGGCAGAAGAACGGCTACGCCCAGCGTCGGGATCAGCAAACCCAGCGCGATCAGCGCCGCTGTGCTCGTTTTCATGGGGCCCATCGTCGCCTGAACAGGCGGGCGGGTCAACCGCTTTTCGGTTCTTCTGCGGTACAATCGCGGATTCGATTCGTCTCACCCGGCGCGACAATGCTGCGTTTCCACAACACGCTGAGCAACGCGGTGGAAGAGTTCAAGCCGCTCGACCCGCCGCGGGTGCGCATCTACACGTGCGGCCCGACGGTCTACGACTACGCCCACATCGGCAACTTCCGCACTTTTGTTTTTCAGGACATCCTGCGCCGCCACCTGCGGGCGCGCGGCTTCGAGATCCTGCAGGTGATGAACATCACCGACGTGGACGACCGCATCATCGCCAACGCCGCCGCTGCCGGCCTGAGCCTGCGCGAGTACACCGAGAAGTTCACTCAGGCCTTTCTCGACGACATGCGCATGCTCAACCTCGAAACGCCGGAGCGCATCGCCCGCGCCACCGACCACATTGACGACATGGTGCAACTGATCGACCGGCTGCGCGAGAAGACCTTCACCTATCAGAGCGACGGCTCGCTCTATTTCAGCATCAAGAAGTTTCCGCCCTACGGGCGGCTTTCCAAGATTGACCTGAGCGGCATCCAGCCCGGCGCCCGCGTCGAGGTGGACCGCTACGAAAAGGCCGACGCGCGCGACTTCGCGCTCTGGAAAGCCCGCAAGCCCGGCGAGCACTACTGGGACACGCCGCTCGGCGCCGGCCGCCCCGGCTGGCACATCGAGTGCTCGGCCATGGCGATGAAGTATCTGGGCGAGACGCTCGACATCCACACCGGCGGCATCGACCTCGCCTTTCCCCACCACGAGAATGAAATTGCCCAGTCCGAAGCCGCCACCGGCAAACCCTTCGTGCGCTACTGGCTGCACGCCGAGCACCTGATCGTCGAAGGGGAGAAGATGTCCAAGTCGCTGGGGAATTTCTTCACCCTGCGCGACCTCTTCGCCCAGGGCCACAAACCCTCGACCATTCGCTACCTGCTGGCTTCCGTGCCCTACCGCCGCCAGCTCAACTTCACCTTCGCCGGCTTGCAGCAGGCCGCCAGCTCCGTCGAGCGCCTGCGCAACTTCCAGGACCGACTGCACACAGTGCGTCATCCTCTTGGAGAGTCGACGGCAATTACAGCTAGGATCGAGGTAGCGGTGCAGGCATTTGGAGAAGCCCTTGACGACGACCTGAATACCGCAGAAGCTCTTGCAGCCGCGTTCGAGCTAGAATCCGACTTGAATACAGCAATTGACAAGGGAGAGTTCCGCCAGGGCAACGTCAGACCGACCCAAGACTTCCTCAACTCCTTCAACGACATCTTTGCACTGTTCGGCAAGATTCATCTAGCACAGGCCCAGGCTTTTGCCACGGGCGGGGTCAGTGCCGGCC
>JAXIPK010000042.1:0-2930 GCA_045402975.1 Acidobacteriota bacterium | reverse complement strand
CTGGCGGGGAGCTGCGAAGTCGAGTACGGCACGCGCAGCTCGTAGCCCACGCCGTTCACGTCGAGAAGAATTTCGTAGGGTTTCTTGGAGAGGATTGTCCCGCGCAGGTACCCGATCATGCGCTGGGGATTATGCGCGAGGCCGACGCGTCTTGCAAGCGCGGCTAGGCGGGGCCGGACTCGAGCTCGACGGCATCAATCACGCCGATGACGGCCATGTCGATGGGCGAGTTGGGGCGGCCCACGGCCGTCATGGCCGAGTAGCCTTCGGTGACAACCAGAACGCGATCACCCACGCCGGCACTCACGGCGTCGAGTGCCAGGATCGGGTCGCCGCGGTCGGAGCCGTCCAGCGTCAGCGGCTGGACATAGAGGCACTTGCGCGCGTGATGCGAGGGCGTCTTCTGCGTCGCCCACACTTCGCCGATGACCCGCCCAATCAACATCAGCGTTTCTCCGCAACGTTGACTTTGTCGACGATGGCGACGATGGTGCACTCGGTGGGAACTTCAGTCGGATACCAGACAAAGCTGGCCTCGCGGCCGCGGCACCAGTAGACGGTCTCGCCGGCGCCAGCGCCGACGGAATCGAGCCCAATCATCGGCCTGCCCTTGGGCTTGCCGGCGCGGTCGAGCGGCTGCACCACGAGCAGCTTGATGCCCTGCAAGGAAGGGTCTTTCACCGTACAAACAACGTTGCCGATGACTTTGCCGAGGAACATCTACTTGCGGGCTGAAGCAGCGACAGCGGCGGGCTGCTCGTCGAGGCGGATGGCGTCGACAATGCCGATGATGGCGGTGTCCACCGGGCGATCCTTGCATTCGGCAGCCATGCGGGCGGAGCCGCCCGTCACGATGAGCACAGTTTCACGCGGGCCCGCCGCAACCGTGTCCACCGCCACCAAGTAGTTGCCGTCTTCTTTTCCGTCCGGGGTCATGGTGCGGACGATGAGCAGCTTCTTCCCTTCCAGGCGAGGGTCTTTGCGGGTGGCGACGACGGTTCCGACGACTCGGGCGAGAAGCATAGTTTGATGGAAGCAATAGCCTTGCTCCGGCGGCTACCCGCCGGAGCAAGGGCGAAACTTACCGCAGTCTAGCGGGCGACCAGTTCGGCGGCCTTGCCGATGGGCAGCACGTCTTCCAGCGACGGATGCGGCCGCGGAATGACGTGCACCGCAATCAACTCGCCGACGCGGCGAGCCGCAGCGGCGCCGGCGTCGGTGGCGGCTTTCACCGCCGCCACGTCGCCGCGAACCATCGCGGTGACGTACCCGGAGCCGATTTTTTCCCAGCCCACCAGCGTGACCTTGGCCGCTTTCACCATGGCATCGGAGGCCTCGATCATGGCCACGAACCCCCGAGTCTCAATCATGCCCAGCGCTTCACCCATACCGGTTCCTCCTGTCGGGTCTAGCGAACTCTACCAGATTTCACAGCTTCGTCAATGAGAGCTTCAAGTTCGTCCTGCGTCACCCAGAGACGGTCGCGCGGCCCCCGCGGCACCGAGCCCACCCGGCCGGCGGCGGGATTGGCCGGCTTGCTCTCTTTGGGAGCGACGGGAGGGGCGGCGACCGCCGGCGCAGGCGCGGGATTGGCTGCGATGGGGCAGCTTTCCGTGAGCGGCGCAACCGGCGCGCCAGTGCCGCTGAAGTAGCGCTGGCGGGCTTCGCCGAGTTTCTCCACTTCCTCGCGAGAGAGCAGCACCTGGCGGCCGAGCAGTTGGGTGACCAGCGAGATGCGCGCGAAATGCTCGACGGTTTCCATCCGCATATAGGCGGTCAGCAGGTCGACTCCGTAGGTGACGACGCCGTGGTTCGCCATCAGCAGCGCGTCGTAGCTGCCGACGAGCGGGCTGAGCGCGTCGGAAAGGTCCGGCGTTCCCGGGGTGCCGTACTGCGCCAGCGGGATGCAGCCCAGCGCCAGCACCACTTCGCTGATGAGCGCCTGGTTGAGCGCCAGCCCGGCGGCGGCGTAGCCGGTGGCAGTGGGTGGATGGGCGTGGACGACGGCGTTGACGTCGGGCCGGCGGCGATAAATCAGGAGGTGCATGGCGATTTCGCTCGAGGCGTTGCGCCGCCCGGAAATCTTGTTGCCCTGATTGTCCACAACCACCAGGTCGTCGGGCTCCATCATGCCTTTGGACATCAGAGTCGGCGTCGTGAGCACGCGCTGGGTGTCGAGGCGGACGGAAAGGTTGCCGTCGGTGGAGGCGACGTACTCGCGGGCGTGAATCCAGCGGCCCACCAGGCAGATGTCGCGGCGGTGTTCGTCCTCGGTTTTCAGCTTGCCGGGACTGAGGGCTTCAGGCATGGGCGCTTTCGGAAGGCGCAGCATAACGGAAGCGTGTACGCCCCGCAAGAGTGTCTTAGGGCAGCGGCAACAATCGCTGGAAGAAGGCGCGGCGGCGGGCGATGTCAATCGTCAGAACAAACTCTTTCAACACTTCGTTGCCGAGGATGCACTGGGCGTAGGGATTGGCGTCGGCGCCGCGCCGCGGGTCGATGTAGAACGG
The DNA here is from genome assembly GCA_045402975.1 of Acidobacteriota bacterium. GTDB lineage: Bacteria > Acidobacteriota > Terriglobia > Acidiferrales > 2-02-FULL-67-57 > JACPRL01. The sequence goes on along the minus strand of JAXIPK010000042.1, from coordinate 420 downwards.
TACGTTGACGTAGGTGCGGCCGGCGAGGTCGAGCCGGCGCACATCGTAGCGCGGGCGCTCGCGCTGGCCGCCCAGTCGGTTGACGTCGACGCCGAGCTGCAGCGCCATCTGCCGGCCGATAATCCCCAGGTCGGTCCCGGTATCAATCTCCGCCGGGCAGCGGTGGCTGGCTTCCATCCGCGCGGGAACGTAAATGATGGCGCCGGTGAAGCCGCGCACCGAGCGCAGCTCGAGCGGCACGGGGAACTGGTTGGCGCGCGGGGTGAGCTCGGTGGTGCTGGGCCAAAAAGTCATCCGCCGGGCGCGGTAGTCAATCTCGAAAACAAACTGCTCCATCCAGTTGTAGCCGACGATGCCGGCGACCTCGCGGCCGACGCGGGCGGAGAGCGGAGCGAAGTCGCGGATGACGAGCTCGAGGTC
>JAXIPK010000333.1:0-8258 GCA_045402975.1 Acidobacteriota bacterium | reverse complement strand
GCCAAAGACAAAGCCCGCATCCGCACCATCGTCACCGCCACCCACAAACGCAAAGACCTCGAAGCCGCTTTGGAGATTCTGGAACGCGTCGCCCGCCGTCTGAAGATCCTCTAGGGAGGCCTCATGAACGAAAAACGCATGGCTCCGCTTCTTCTCTTCTTGTTGCTTGTCGCACCGGCAGCCCTCGCTGAGACGCACAAGTACATCCCGAAGCCGGAGGAACTGAAATACAACTTTGCCAGTGCGCCGCCGGTGCTGAGGATCAAGTCCGGCGATACAGTCGAGACGTGGACCGAGAACGCACTCGGCCCCGCCGTCAAGAAGCCCGGCGACACGATGGCGGCCGACCAGCGCCCCAACCCCAACACCGGGCCGTTCTACATCGAAGGCGCAGAGCCGGGTGATACGTTGGCGGTGCGGCTGATTTCGATCGAGCCGGCGCATGACTGGGCCCTGGGAATTGCCGGCCCCGGCTTCGGCGGGCTGACCCAGACGCGCTACACCCCGATGCTCGACCAGTCCATCCCAGAACGCATGTGGTACTACCGCATCGATAAGCAGGCGCGCACGGTGGAGTTCTCGGCCCTCGATTCAGACTTCAAGATCAAGCTGCCCCTGCGGCCGTTTCTCGGCTGTCTGGGCGTGGCGCCGGCGGACGACGAGTCGCGCTCAACGATTGTTCCCGAATTCTTTGGCGGCAACATGGATACGCCGGAAGTGCGCGCCGGAACCACCGTCTATTTTCCCGTCAACGCACCGGGAGCACTGCTCTATCTCGGCGACGGCCACGCGGCGCAGGGCGAAGGCGAAATCGCCGGCACCGCCGCCGAAGTGGCAATGAACGTCAGCTTCAAGGTCGAGCTCATCAAAGGCCGGCGCATTACTACGCCTCGCCTGGAGGACGAAACCCATCTGATGACCGCGGGCAGCTACCGCCCGCTGGAAGACGCGATGCGCATCGCCTCGCGCGAGCTGATTCAATGGATGGTCGAAGACTACGGCCTGTCGGCGCTCGACGCCTACGAGCTGCTCTCCGTGGCGATGGAGTCGAATGTCAGCCAGATCGTCGACCCCAATTACACGGTGGTGGTGAAAATCAAGAAGGAATACCTGCCGCCGAAGAAGCCGTAGCGGCCGCCCCCCAAAAAGTAAACTGGCAGGTTTCGGAGATCCCGCGCAGCGTCCGTGTTCGGTCTAGTTTCCTACCCGAAGGCCAACACCCCAACAATCACCGCACTATCCAGAAGAATCCAGCCTATGCAAGGCAAATAGATGTTCTTGTCATGCTTCCGCAGGCCATACCAAAGCCAGACCACCGCGGAGACAAGGTATGCGCTCCACGACAAGATAGATACGCCTGCCGTCTGGCGGCCCATCCATATGGTAAGGACCTGAGGGATTGTCATCAGCATGGTGAAGATCGACAGACTTCCCAAGAGGCGATCGATCCCCCCTGCCGGCAAGAAACCGCGAATGGTTGGCGTCGTCGGATGCGGAGGCATATAGCGAAGCCTTTCGACAGACAGATTTGGAAGCTCGGGCTGCCGGCCCGGGCATCGTCACTACTCCGGGTTAAAAGATCAGCTTGAGCGAGAACTGGATGTTGCGCGGAGCGCCGCCGCCCAGCGACGGATAGCCGATGCCGGTGTCCGGCGTCGCCACGATGGGCAGGAAGCAGTTGGGGTCGGTGGCGGTGGTGGTGCAAGCGGTTCCCGCCGCGCCGCCGCGTCCGGTAACGGGATCAATTCCCTGAAAACCAGCCAGGGCAATAAACGCCGGCAAGGTGGGCGAAGCGAAGTTCGCATGGTTGAAAATGTTGAAGAAGTCGGCGCGGAAGAGGATCCTGACGCGCTCGGTGATGGGGGTGCTCTTGGCAATCGAGAAGTCGAAGTTCTTGTAGTCGGGCCCTGTGAAGACGTTGCGGCCGAGGTTGCCGAAGTGCAGCGTGCCGGGCAGGCAGGAGGAAACCGTGCCGTCGCCCAGCGGGTCGAGGTCGCAGGGCACGGCGAAAGCGGAAAGGTTCAGGTAGCGGTCGGGACCGCTGCGTCCCAGGAAGGGGTCGCCCACCAGGTCGGGCCGCAGGATGAAGTCGTAGATGCCGTTGCCGTCGAAGTCGTCCACAAAGTTGACGTGGTAGGGGTGGCCGCTCATCAGCGTGACGATGCCGGAGAACTGCCAGCCCTGGGTCAGCTTGGGCGCCGAGTCGGTGAACTTGGGCACGTCCCAAATCCAGTTCCACACGAAGCGGTGGCGGGTGTCGAAGTTGGAATTGCCGCGCTCGTTGTGAGGGTCGTGGCTGTTGTCGGGAGTACCGGCGTTGGGGACGGTGGATTCGTTGCCGTCGCTGGCGGTGTCGATCGAATGCCCCCAGGTGTAGGCGGCCGAGTGGGTCCAGCCGTGCCAGTTGCGCTGGGTGAGACTGAGCTGAAGAGAATTGTAGTTTGAGGTCGCCGTCGATTCGAGGTGATTGACGATGAACGGTTGCACGGTGTTGTCCACCGGGCAGGCGGCGCTGGTGACCGGGCAGAGCGGCGCGGTGGCGTCGAAGGGACGCACGCCGGTGTTGGGGTCGAGCACCTGGTTGATTTCGCGGGTGCGGAAGAGCTTGCGTCCCGCCGAGCCCACGTAGGCAATCTGCACCACGGTGTTCTTCCCCAGCTCGCGCTGGATGTTGAAGTTGTAATTCTGAATGTAAGGGGTGCGGATGTTGGGGTCGGCCTGGGTGATGTCGGTGGTGTCGAACGCACCGGGCTGGAAGCAGGCGGGATCCCAGATGAGAGTGTTGGGCTCAAGCGTATTGGGGTTGGCCAGCGCCGGGTTCATCGTGAAACAGAAAAGCACCGGGTTGCCGCCCACCGGGTTCTGGCCGGCGCTGACGGCGAACGAGTTGAAGGGGATGTGGGCCAGGAAGAAATCCTGGGAGTAGGCGTCGTAGAACATTCCCCAGCCGGCGCGAACCACGGTCTTGCCGTCGCCCCACGGGTCCCAGGCAAAGGAAATGCGCGGCCCGAAGTTGTTCCAGTCGCGGTTGTAGAGGTTCTTGTAGCCGGGAGAGCCGAGCTGGATGAGTCCGACCGTGGGGTCGTAGCGGCTCAGGCGGTTGCGCTCTTCATCCAGCACGCCGTAGTAGTCGTAGCGCAGCCCCCAGTTGAAGGTGAGCCGCGGCGTGACCCGCCAGGAGTCCTGAATGTATCCCGCCCAGGAGTTCTGCGAGGTACCGCGCTGCGTGTCGCCGGCGTAGATGAACGAGAAACCCTCCGCATCCCCCAGCAGGAAATCGGCCAGGGCATCGCCGCTCCCGTCGCCGTTGAAGCGCAGCCGCCCGCGGTAATGGGAATCGTTGAAGGAATTGACGAAGGTGCGGCGGAACTCGAAGCCGAACTTGAAGTCATGCTTGCCGTACTTCCAACTGTAGTTGTCGATGGCCTGCCAGTTGGTGTCCACGCGGCCGCGAGGATTGGAAAAGCCGCTGGAGCCGAGGAAGGCGAAGCTGCCGACGCGCAGCACCGGCAGGCCGAAGTCGCGCTCCAGGCTGACGCCGTTGTTCAGCTGCAGGGTGTCGAGCGGGTTCCCGAAGACGTTGCGGTCATCGGCCAGGAAGTCTTCGTTGAAGCGGTTGTAGCCCAGGCGCAGCTCATTCACCTGTGTGGGCGAAAGAATGTGGACATAGGAGAGAGAGAAAAGCTGCACGGTGGTCGGCGTGAAGGTGTTGGTGTTGGGCAGGTTGTTGCCGCCGGAGAGCCCGAGCGGGAAGCTCTGGTCGCTGTCGCCGTAGAAGTAGCGGGCGGTGAGCAGGTTGTTCTGGTTGAAGTTGTGGTCCACCTTGGCGATGAAGCTGTCGACGCGGTTGCGATAATCGGACGGCACGATGGCGTTGAGCGTCAACCCTTCGCGGCCCGCCGTGGGCAGCGGCCAGGGCAGGTTGCCGCCCGAGCAGCCGCCGGAGCTGCCGCAGAGGTTGTAGAAGTTGCGGATGACGGGATTGAAGGAGGCCAGGTTGCCGGAGACGCAGGCGGCGATGGTGGTCATGCAGGCGGCCTGGTTGCCGCCGATGAGCCCGACGGCGTTGAAGTAGTCGTCTAGGGTCGGCACCGTGACCAGCGTGGTGATGGCCCCGCGCTCGCGCACCCCTTCGTAGCCGATAAAGAAAAAGGTCTGGTTCTTCTTGATGGGCCCGCCGAGAGAGAACCCGAAATCGTTGTAGCGGAACTTGTCCTTGTCGCCGACGTTGTTGAAGAAGTTGCGGGCGTTGAGGACGTCGTTGCGGAAGTATTCGTAGACCGAGCCGTGCAGGTCGTTGGCGCCGCTGCGGGTGACGATGTTGACTACCGCGCCGCCGTTGCGGCCGTATTCCGGCTCAAAGTTGCTCAGCACGCGGGTTTCGGCAATGACGTCGAGCGGGAGGATGGTGGCGGGGGTGCCGAAGACGCCGGCTTCGTTGATGGCCGGCAGGTTGCGGTAGCCGTCGTTCATGTCGGTGCCGTCGAGCAGGAAGTTGTTGGCGCGGCCGCGACTGCCGTTGGAGGAAAAAAGGCCGAAGGAGCCGGGGAAGTCGGTGATGCCGTCGGCGGAGCCGGTGGCACCGGGGACGAGCACAAGCAGCTTGGTGAAGTCGCGCCCGCTGATGGGCAGCTCGGTGGCCTGCTTGGAGGCAATGGTGCCGCCGAGCACGTTGGAGGTCGACTCGACCAATGGCACCTCGGCCGTCACATCGGTCGTTTGCTCCAGCGCGCCGGACGCGAGCCCAACGGCAACGCGGTGCTCGCCGGCCACCTCGACGCGGATGCCGGAGGTGCCGGCGCGGCGGCAGCCGGTCTGCTCGACGGTAACGCTGTAGCTGCCGATGGGCAGCTCTGGGGCGACGTAGTAGCCGCTCTCGTCGGTTTCGGTATCGCGCACCAGCCCGGTGTCGAGGTTCTTGACGCTCACCTTGGCGCCGGGGACGACGGCGCCGCTGGGGTCGGTGACCGTGCCCAGAATGGTGCCGCGAAACGTTTGCGCCGAGAGACTGAGGCCTGCCGCCAGAAGAATGAGTGCAGACAACATCAATCGAGTCCTGGTCATGGGGAAACTCCTTGGAGGGATGGGTGGATGAACATTCTGCCAAACGCCTCCGCTGCTCTTCGCCGCTTATAGTCCGCCCGTCCCTCAAAGTCAAGCCGGGCGGCCCGCCTTGACAGCCCGGAAGGTCACCACTAAAATCTTCTGTTCGGGTCGGGCCATTACGACCTCTGAGGGGAGAGCGATGGACAGGAAGCGACTCGACTTTTACAAGAAAAAGCTGGAAGCCAAGCGCGAAGAGCTGATGCGGATGATGGCGCAGAACGAGCAGGAAGCCATGGCCGCCGACGACGCCACCCAGGACATCGCCGACAAGGCGGCCAACTCCTACACCAAGGAGTTCCTCTTCAGCCAGTCGAACAACGAGCGGTTCATCCTGAACCTGGTGGACGAGGCCCTCAAGCGGGTGAAGAACGGCGGTTTCGGCCTCTGCGTGCAGTGCAGCGAAGAAATCCAGCAGAAGCGGATCGAGGCCGTGCCCTGGACGCGGCATTGCATCTCCTGCCAGGAAAAGCAGGAGCAGGGATTGCTGTAGATACTGCGGAGGCGTCGTCTTCTCCGACCCCGACCCAAGCCCGGTAGTTACCTCCCCCCGAACTGAGTTCCCCTTTGCCTTGATGGTCGCGCGACTGCTGCGCGAGGCCCGCGACGGCCTGGCCAGCATCGTCTTCGCCGCTCCCTGCCGCGTGTGCGAGGCCGCGCTCACCGGCGCTTCGCGCGTGCCGGTTTGTGAATCTTGCCTGGGTCGCGTGCGCCAGCTTGAACCGCTGGCCTTCTGCGACCGCTGCCAGCTTCCGTTATCGCTCGCCGCACAATCACCTGAAGGCGTCGCGCTTTGCGGCCCCTGCCGACAGGGCGAAACCGCCTTCGAGCGCCTGCGCAGCTTCGGCGCCTATGATGCCGAGCTGCGCCAGCTCATCGTTCTCTTGAAGTACAACCGCCTGCGCCCGCTGGCGCGGCCCCTGGGGGGCTGGCTGGCGGCCGTGGTGCAGCAGAACCCCGACCTTGGCGAAGTAGACGCCATCGTTCCCGTTCCGCTCTATCCAAAAAGGCAGCGCGCCCGGGGTTACAACCAGGCCGAGCTACTGGCCCGCGAGCTGGGCCGGTGGGTGAAGCGCCCCATCGAGCCGGACGCCCTCCAGCGCATCAAGGACACCCCCTCGCAAACCGGCCTGACGCCCGCCCAACGGGTCGAAAACGTCCGCGGGGCCTTCGCGGCACGCAGCAAACTTGACCTTGGCCGCATCTTATTGGTAGATGATGTATGTACGACGGGGGCCACCTTGAACGCCTGCGCCCGCGTGCTCAAGCGCGCCGGCGCCAGTGAAGTCAAGGCCGTAACTGTGGCCCGGGTCGTGCAGGAGATTTGACGCTGTGGCAACGTTGCATACACCGGTGCTGGTGCTCAATGCGACTTATGAGCCCATCCACATCACCGGCCTGAAGCGCGCCATCGTGCTGGTGCTGAAGGGTGTGGCCCGCACCGAAGAGGAGAACCACGCCGTCATCCATTCGCCTTCGACCCGGCTGCCGGCGCCCTCGGTCATCCGCCTGCTCGAATACCGCCGCATCCCCATGCAGCCGCGGGCGCTTTCGCGCAAGAACATCCTGCTGCGCGACCGCAACACCTGCCAGTTCTGCGGCCACATCTTCTCCGCCTCGGATCTGACCCTGGACCACGTCGTGCCCCGGTCGCGCGGCGGCTCGACCTCCTGGGACAACCTAGTGGCCTGCTGCCACCGCTGCAACAACATCAAGGGCGACCGGACACCCGAAGAGGCCAACCTGCGCCTGCTCCGCCGCCCGCGTCCCTACAACCTCCACACCAACCGCCACCTAATGCGCCTGCTGGGCCGCGCCGAAGAGAAGTGGCGCAAGTACCTCTTCTATTAGTCTTTCTCTGCGCCTCCGTGTCTCTGTGGCAAATCCTGTCGTTTTCTAGGCATCCTAGGTAAGGGGAGGTCTTGCGAGATGGCGTCGCGATGGTTGGGAGTAGGGCTGGCTGCGCTTCTGCTCGTCGGCGGCGCGGCGGCGGAAGCGCCCAAGAACAGGAAAGAGCGCCTCAGCCTGGAAGAATTCCTCCGCAAGATGCCCACCCGCGTGCAGGACAATGAAGGCCACCCGGGCGACATGGTCAACTTCGTCCTCATCGGCTCGCGCGACGAAGTCCAGAAGACGCTAGCCGCGGCCGGCTGGCAGCAGGTTGACCGCGACTCCACCGAAGCCGCCATCCGCGCCATCCTGGTGACGCTGGAGAAAAAAGTCTACGTGACGATGCCGATGAGCGAGCTGTTTCTTTTCGGCCGCGCCCAGGACTTCGGCTACGCGCAGGCCGACCCCATCCGCGTGGTCGCCGAGCGCCACCACTTCCGCCTCTGGGAAACTCCCTGGCAGACTGAGGACGGCCAGGACATCTGGCTGGGCGCCGGGACCTACGACGCCGGCTTTGAGGAACACAAACGCACCGGCGACATCACCCACAAGATTGATCCTGAGGTGGATAAGGAACGCGACTACATCGCCGGCACGGTGCGCCAGGCCGGGCGCATCGCCGGCGTCGGCTACGGTCGCCCGGCGCAGCCCATCCGCGAAGCCACCACCGCCCACGGCGGCGCTTACCGCTCCGACGGCCGCCTGGTCATCCTCATCCTCAAGTAGTCCACGGCCCGACTACGCCAGAGGCTTCGTCGGGTGAACCGCCCGCCACTCCGACGGCTCGTCTATGCCAGGGCTTCGTCGGGTGAACCTACCATTCCTTGGCTATTCCTGAAGGATGTGTTTCCGCAGAACAGCCCTCCCCGAGCCTGCCTTGAAATACTCCTCAAGTTGCCGTGCGCGCGCCTCGTCACGAACGGCCACATAGGCTTCCAGACGGAATGGACCCAGCATTCGCGTAGTTTGAGTCTTCCCGCTGTTGTGCTCGTCGATTCTTCTTCTTAGGTTGTTGGTGGACCCGACGTAGAGTTGTCCCTGACGATTGCGCAACACGTATACGTACCACATTGATTCCCCACGGTGTGTTCAGCGGTTCACCCGCCGAAGCTCGTTTACCCCGAGTCCCGCAAGGCGGGACGAGGGGTAGAGCGTAGGCGGGCCGGTCGTCACGCGAACGCGCGAAGCGCAACCTTGGAAGGGGCGTGGGGGAACCCCCCGCGGGTTTGCCCACAAAACTAATCCCGGGTCATCCTCTTAGCCGC
>JAXIPK010000190.1:0-4351 GCA_045402975.1 Acidobacteriota bacterium | reverse complement strand
CAACCTGAAGGAAATCCGCGCCAAGCTCCGCCCGGAGTGGATCCCGGTGTGGCTGGATAACCCGCACGCTTGGCGGCCCACCACCAAGATGCCCCGCTTCCGCCTGGATGAGCACGACGTGCAGGTCATCTCCGCCTTCCTCTGGCAAAACGCCCTCAAGGCCGACGTGCCCCGGAACCCGCCCGGAAACGCCGCCCGCGGCAAGCAGCTTTTTGAGACTCGCGGCTGCCTGGCCTGCCACTCCATCGGCGAGGGAGACAGCATGACGGGCGGACATTTCGCCGCCAACCTCTCCCGCGTGGGCGAAAAGGACAACTACGACTACCTGGTGAAGTGGATTCACAACCCGCGCGAGCGCCTGCGCCCCTACTGCCCGCTGGAAAAGCGTGACCTCACTCCGGAGGATTACACCAAGAAGGGCCTGCCGTTCGTCTTCGACCTCGAGCACTCCACCTGCCCCAACGACGGCGCCGAGCTTCAGGTTCAGAACGCCACGCCGATGCCCGTGCTCCGTCTGACCATTGAAGACGCGCGCGACATCGCCACCTACCTGATGACGCAGAAGAAGCAGGAGCCCGCCAGCTACGCCAAGGCCGACTACTTGAACGACCCCAAGCTGTTCGAAGAAGGCAAGACCAAGGTGAAGTTCTACGGCTGCGCCGGCTGCCACGAAATCTCCGGACTGGAAGACGAAGGCCGCATCGGCACCGAGCTCACCGCCGAAGGCGCCAAGCCCATTGAGCGGCTCGACTTCGCCCTGCTCACCGAAGACGCCAAGCGTGGCGTCCTCCCCGATGGCGCCCGCTCCTCGCGCGGCAGTTGGTACGACCACAAAGGGTTCTTCGAGCAGAAACTCGCCAACCCCGCCGTCTACGACAAAGGCAAGGAGGACACCAAGTCGGAAGCCGAGCAGTTGAAGATGCCCAAGCCCAACCTGACCCCGGCGGATATCACCGCGCTCACCACTTTTCTCCTCGGCAGCGTCGACCCGGGCTACGGCTTCCCGACTTCCTACCTCTATCGCCCTGAGGGCGGCCCGGCCAAAGACATTCAGGAAGGCTGGTGGATTGTCAGCAAGTACAACTGCATGGGCTGCCACCAGATTCGCATCGGACAGCGGTCCGCGTTGATGGACATGCCGCAATACCAGACGCCGGATGGCAAGGAGCAGCTCCCGCCCGTACTCATCGGCGCCGGGGCGCGCCTCAATCCCGACTGGATGACGAAGTTCCTCGAGAACCCGGCGATGAGCAGGACCGACACCAACCGCAACGGCGTGCGCACCTATCTCCAGGTGCGCATGCCCACCTTCAACTTCTCCGAGCAGGAGATTCAGACTCTGGTGCGTTTCTTCCAGGCGCTCTCCGCGCAGGAGCAGCCCTACTTGCCGCCCAAGCTGGCGCCGCTGACCGAGCAGGAGCGCACCCTGGCGCGGCAGCTCTTCACTCACCCGGCCGCGCCTTGCCTGAAGTGCCACGCCTACGGCGAGCCGGCCCACGACCGCACCGCCACCGCGCCCAACTTCGTGCTGGCCCGTGAGCGCCTGAAGCCCGCCTGGACCGGACGCTGGATTGTCGACCCGGCCAAGATCATCCCTGGCACCGCCATGCCCTCCGGCCTCGTCCGTCGCGAGGGCAACCGCTGGGTGTTCTCCGCCCCGCACCCGCCGGCGGCCAAGGGCTACTCCGGCGACCACGCCGACCTTCTCGTGCGCTACATCTTCGAGCTGACCGCCGAAGAGCAGCGCCGCCTCATCGGCCGCGGCGCGGCGCACGCCCCGACTTCACCCACGCAGCAGGCTGTGAATCTGGTAAAATCTCACTGAACTAAAACTCCATAGAGAGGGCGAAACACCGATGAGCAAGCGAACTGTTCTGACTATCCTGACTATCTTTGTGGCTGTTGTACTGGTCGGGTGCAGCAAGGAAGAGGCGCCCGCACCCAGCCAGCCCGCCGCCACGACCACGGCGCCGCCGGTTGACACAGCGAACGCCGGAACCATTACCGGCAAAGTGAGCTACAAGGACGGCAAGCCAAAGCGCGTCCCCATCCGCATGGACGCCGACGCCGCCTGCAAGGCCATGCACAAGGAGCCGCAGCTTTCTGAAGACAAGGTGCTCAATGACAACGGCACGGTGCGCTGGGCCACGGTCTACGTGAAGGACGGCTTCGGCGGCCGCACCTTCCCCGCCCCCGCCCAGGCGGCCGCGCTCGACCAGAAGGGTTGCGTCTATTCCCCGCACGTTGTGGGCGTGATGACCAACCAGAGCATCAACATCGCCAACAGCGACCAGACCACGCACAACATCCACCCCGTCCCCAAGGTCAACCGCGAGTGGAACGAGTCGCAGCCGCCCGGCGCCGGCAACCTGACCAAGGCCTTCGCGCGCGAGGAAATGGCCATCCCGGTGAAGTGCAACATCCATCCCTGGATGCACAGCTACATCCACGTCTTCAGCCACCCCTACTTCAGCGTGACCAAGGACGATGGCACCTTTGAGCTCAAGGGCCTGCCGCCCGGTGAGTACACCATCGCTGTCTGGTCCGAGGCGCTGGGAACTCAGGAGCAGAAGGTCACCGTCGCCGCCAAGGAAACCAAGACGGTGGACTTCACCCTGACCGGCAAGTAGCCCGGAACGAACTGGCGTGTGGCTGCATCGGTACGCCCTACTGACCGCGGCAGCCACTTTCTGCCTCATCATCGCCGGCGCGCTGGTCACCAGCCACGAAGCCGGCCTGGCCGTGCCCGACTGGCCGCTTTCCTACGGTCAGCTCATGCCGCCGATGGTGGGCAACATCTTCTGGGAGCACGGCCACCGCATAGTCGCCACCTTCGTCGGCCTGCTGACCATCGGCCTGGCCGTGTGGCTGTGGCGCACTGAGTCGCGGCGCTGGGTGCGCCGACTGGGCTGGGCGGCGCTGGGCGCGGTGGTTCTTCAAGGCCTGCTCGGCGGCCTCACCGTTCTCTTCCTGCTTCCCCGCCCCGTGTCCATCGCTCACGCCTCGCTGGCGCAACTCTTCTTTTGCCTGACGGTCAGCATGGCCTTGTTTACCAGTTCCGGCTGGCGGCAGGAGCAACCGCGGCGCCGGGAGAATTCTGAGCCCTCGCTGCGACGGCTCGCCGCTGCCACCACCATTGCGGTTTTCCTTCAGCTCATCCTGGGCGCCGCCTACCGGCACGATGCCGCCGGCATCGTGCCGCACCTCGTAGGCGCCGCACTGGTCACCTTCGGCGTGATTTGGGTGTGGCGCCGCATCCGTCGCGAACACGCCGACGACTCGGCTCTGCGCTTTCCCGCCACCGTACTCGCCGGCCTCCTGCTGTTTCAGCTTCTGCTCGGCGGCGCAGCCTACTGGATTCGGTTGGCCACCGCCGAAGCGCCGCAACCCCAGTTCCTCATGGTCGTGCTGACGGTCGCGCACGTGGCGACCGGCGCGCTGGTTCTGGCCTCAAGCCTCGTCGTTACGCTTCAAGCTCATCGCCGGCTGGCGCCGCCGGAAGCGACGCCCGCCATCGTCTCCGCGACCCAGAAGGTGGCCTCATGAGCACGGGCGCACAGGCGCTGGCCCCGTCGCGCAGGCACGTCGGCGCTCTCCTCGACTACTGCGAGCTGGCCAAGCCTGAAGTCACTTCTCTCGTCGTCGTCAGCGCGCTCGCCGGATTCTTTCTCGGCAGCACCGGGCCGCTCGATTGGGCTCTCCTTCTTCACACGCTGCTGGGCACGGCCCTGGTTTCCGCCGGCACCGCCGCCTTCAACATGTATGTCGAGCGAGTGGACGACGCGCGCATGCGCCGCACCGCGCAGCGACCTTTGCCCGCCCGGCGGCTCGAGCCCCGCGCAGCCTTCCTCTTTGCGCTTGCCCTCACCGCGGGCGGCGTGCTCTATCTCGCCGCGCTGGTCAACTGGCTCTCGGCGGCGATTGCCTTTGCCACCTGGGCGAGCTACCTCTTCCTCTACACGCCGCTCAAGAAGCGTACCGTCTGGTGCACGGCCATCGGGGCTTTTCCCGGCGCTGCGCCGCCGCTCATCGGCTGGGCCGCGGCTCGCGGCGCGCTCAGCACCGAGGCCTGGGTCCTCTACGCCATTCTGTTTCTCTGGCAGTTCCCGCACTTCCTGAGCATCGCCTGGATGTACCGCGAGGACTACGCCCGCGCCGAGATGCGCATGCTCCCCGTCGTCGATCCCAGCGGCCGCGCCACCGGCTGGCAGATTGCCCTCTACACTTTCTTCCTGCTGCCGCTGGGACTGGTTCCGGCGGCGCTGGGCATGGCCGGCAACGTTTACTTCTGGGGCGCAGCGGCGCTGGGCGCGGCGTTCCTTTGCGTGACACTGCGCGCCGCCCTTCAACC
>JAXIPK010000382.1:0-7310 GCA_045402975.1 Acidobacteriota bacterium | reverse complement strand
TCGCCGGCGCGCAGTCGCCCGACAATCACGTCCGCTTTGCGTTTCGCCGCCGCATCGCCCACCGCGTCGTCGTTGCGCAGATTGCGCACTTCGGAGTCCTGTCCGGGGCCGACCAGGATGTAGGCGACGCGATAGTGTGTTTCCACAAAGCGGAACTCGCTCCGGTGCTGCTGGAAGTATTCCGCCACTTCGCTTCCACTGACCTCGACGCGGCGGCCGAGGTATTGGTCGAGCAGCTTCTGGATGGCGATTTCGCGGCGCAGCAGGGACTTGAGCTCGTCCGGGGTCAACTGCTGGTCGCTCAGTTGACGGCTGAACTCTTCATTGCTGAAGGAGGAGCGCAGCTCCTGAAAGCGCGCCTCGATTTCGTTGTCGCCCACCTGCAAACCCGCTTGCGACGCTTTCTGCCAGAGGATTTCGTTCTCGATCAGCTCGCCCAGCACCCGCAGCTTGAAGGCCTGGGCTTCGGCGGGGCTGAAGGGCTCGGGCACGTTGCGCGTGCGCTGCGCCACGAGTTTCTCCACCTGGCCGCGGTAGATGGGTTGACCGTTGACCTGCGCCCAGACTTCCTCTCCGGATTGCGGCTGGCTGCGACAGGCACCCAACAGGCACACAGCCGCCAGCAGCAGGCCGGCGCGCTGTGGGGAGTTCATCGTGCCGTCAGCGCGTCGCCGGCGTTTGCGCCGGTTGCGGCGGCGCCGGCTTGCGCGGCACCATTTCGTCGGCCTGCGTCAGGTTGTAGGCGAACACCGCCAGCACCTGGGCGCCGTTCACCAGGTCGTCGCGGATGACCTTGTCGAAGGTGTCGGTTTGCGAGTGGTGCGTCTGCCGGTAGGTGCCGGTCTCCTGGTCGCAGAAAAAGGCGGGCACGCCGGCGCGGTTGAAGGAGGCATGGTCGGAGCCGGGGAAGGCTTGCAGCTTGAAGTCCTCGAAGCCAATCATCTGCCGCAGCGGCGCCAGCGCCTTCCAGACCATCTCGTAGGCTTGCGAGTTGCCGCTCAAGGACAGCGTCTCGATGCGGCCGGTGCCGTAGTCGTGGATGAGCGCGGCGGAGATCTTGGGCAGCTCGTCCTTGTGCGCGTCCATATATGCGCGCGAGCCGTCCAAGCCCTGCTCTTCGCCGGAGAAGAGGATGAAGCGGACGGTGCGCTTGGGCTTGAGGCCGAGCTTCTGCAGGGCGCGCGCCGCTTCCAGGACGGCGACGACGCCGGTGCCGTTGTCGGTGGCGCCGGTGCCGAGATCCCAGGAATCGATATGCGCGGCGAGGACCACTACCTCGTCGGCCTTTTCGCCGCCGGGAATCTCCGCCACGGTATTGAAGACCTCCACCGGCCCTTCGCTGAACTCGCAGCCGGAGATCTCCACTTCGACTTCGACCGGCTGGTCGTTCTTGCGCAGCCGCCACAGGAGATCGTAGCTCTCGGGCGTGAGGAAAGCAGTGGGAATCGCGGCCGGTTGGTAGCTGATGCCCGCCGAGGTCATGGCAAAAAGGCCCATGCCCTTGTCGGAGTCGCGCAGGACGGCCTGCACGCCTTCCTCCTTGAAGAACTTGTTGCGTTCCAATGAGAACTGTCGGCGGGCGGCGAAATCGTACTCGGGCCGCGGCGACCGCGGCAGCATCGGCCGCTCCTCGACGCGCTGTCGGGCCGTGGGTTCGGTGGTGATGACGATAGCGCCACGCAGCTTGCCGCGGTAGGCCTCCAGCTCTTCCTTCTTGTCGGCCTTGACGTAGACGAGCGGGCCGCGCACCGCGCCCGCCGTGTTGGGACTCCAGCCGCCGGCTTCGGCGGAGAGCCGCAACTCGGCCGGCACCGTCACCCGGGCGCGTGCGAAGCCTCGCTTCCAGGAGTGCGGAATGGTCCAGGATTCCTGGTGCACGTTCGAAAGCCCGTAGGCGCGGAACCGCTCCGCCGTCCACTCGTTGGCGCGCTTGAGGGCGTCGCTGCCCGTCAGACGCGGGCCGATGCGGTCGGCAAGAAACTCGAGGTTCTGCATCTGCTCGGAGCGTTCGGCGATTTCGGTGAGAATTTGGCGGTCGGCGGCGGCAACGGGTTCCTCTGACTGCGCCGGGAAGAGGGCTCCGGCCAGCGCCAGCACGGCCACGACCAGGGCAGGAACAAAGCGATTGCGCATAGCGGTCACACTCCTCATCGAAAGCAATGGAAAAACCGGAAGCACTTCTCACACTAGTGCACGGATTCCGGAATGTCAATCGGCTGCCGGGTGGCCGGTGGCGCGGAAGTCTGGTAGAATGGTGTTTCTGGAAAGCAATTCTTTTTCCTGTGAGAACAAGCGATGGCGAAACGATGTGAACTGTGCGGCCGCGGGCCGCAGTACGGCAACAGTATCTCGCACGCCCACAACGTGCGGCGGCGCCGCTGGAACGTGAACCTGCGCGTGGTGCGCGCGGTGGTGGACGGCGTGCGCAAGCGCGTGCGCGTCTGCACCAGCTGCATCCGCAGCGGCCGGGTCAAGAAAGCCGCGTAAGCTAGTCTTCCGCCAACGCAATCACATCAATCTCGACTTTGGCGTCGCGGGGCAACCGCGCCGCCTGCACCGTGGAGCGCGCCGGCGGGTCGGTGGGGAAGTAGCGGCCGTAAACTTCATTCATGGCCGTGAAGTCGTGCAGGTCGGCGAGAAAAACCGTGGTCTTCACCACCTTGTCCATCGTGCTGCCCGCCGCCTCCAGCACCGCCCGCAGGTTCTCCATCACCCGCTCGGTCTGCGAGCGCGTATCCACCGCCACCAGTTTGCCGCTGGCCGGGTCGAGCGCCACCTGGCCGGAAAGAAACAGAAACCCGTTTGCCTTCACGCATTGCGAGTAGGGACCGATGGCTCCGGGGGCTTTGTCGGTGGTGATGGTCTGCTTCATGGAGTGCTCTCCTTTTTGAGGGGTTCAGTTCCAATGTTCATTTCGCCGCGCTGGGGGCAGTAGCGCTGAAGAGCAAGCCTTCGGGCGGGAGGTGGTCGAGCGTAAGCTCGTAACTGGCCGAGGCCTCCCCCACCAGCACACGCTTGGGACGGGTGGCTCCTTCCACGCGCCAGTCCTTCGGCAACCGCACGGTCAGGCGAACCCACTCCGGCAAGGCGGGCTCGGGGCCCACCAACGCCGGATACCAGCCCGTGGTCGCGAGGCGGGCGCTTTGGGCGGAGAGTTGCGCGGCCGCGGACGCGCTCAGCCCTGCCAGTCGAATCGCGAAACTCACCACGATGCGCTTGCGGTCGCCCGGAGTCAGCGGCAAGCGGAGCGCCACGGTGATGGCCAACGGCTGGTCGGCTTCGACGGCATCCGAGCGCCAGGCCAGTTGGCCGTTGCGGTCCCAGACGTTTTCCACCAGGGTGCGGGCGCCGAGCGGGGCGGGGATTTGAAAATCCACCAGTTCCACCGGAGCCGAGCTGTGGTTGCGCAGAACCATGTTGGCTTTGGCGAAAAGCCCCGGGCCGCCGGGATCGATGCGCGCGTCCAGCTCCAGTCGTTCGACGCTGACCGCAGCGTCCGCCGCTCGTGCGGGCAGAGCGGCCGCGCCGAGGAGTAGAGAAACGGCCAGCAGGAGAGCACGACGGCGCGCCATACGAGGTTGGATGAGGGAAGCTCGCAAAGTGTCTCTTGATTGCGCTAGAAGCGGAGCACGCGGGTGACGTCGCGCACGCCGTCGGCCTTGCGCAGCGCCGCCAGGATGCGGTCCAGCTGCTTCATTTCCTGAACGTCGAACACCAGCTCAATGACCGCGGTGCGGTCGCCGGGGTCGGTGCGGGCTTCGGCGCTGCGGATGTTGCATGTGTGGGTGCTGATGACGCCGGTCATTTGTGTCAGCAGGCCCGGCCGGTCAGCGGCGCGAATCGTGAGCCGCACCGGATAGATCTCCTCGCCTCCAGCCTCCCAGTTCACAGGGATGCGCCGCTCGACGTCGTAGAGCAGGTTCTGGACGTTGGGGCAGGCCTGGGCGTGGACGGCGATGCCGCGTCCGCGGGTGATATAGCCGACCACCGCCTCGCCGCGGACGGGGTTGCAGCAGCGGGCGCGATACATCAGCAGGTCGCTGCCGCCCAGCGCCAGGCCTTTTTCTTCCAATCGGAAGACGCGCCGCACGGTCTGCTGCAGCTTGCCCAGGGCGCGCGGCGGGCGCTCTTCGGGAAGCGGTTCGCGGCTCAAGCGCCCGAGGATGGCACGCGGGGCGTACTTGCCGAAGCCGATGCGGGCATAGAGCTCTTCCACCCGCTGGCAGCCTTCTTCGCGGGCTACGCGATTCCAGTCTTCCTCGGCCACCGCCTTGAGGCTGACGCGGAAGCGCCGCGCTTCCTTTTCGAGCAACTTCTTGCCAACCTCCGCCGCCTGCTGGCGCTGCTGGGAGCGAATCCAGTATTGAATCTTGTTGCGAGCGCGCGAGGTGCGCACGATGCTCAACCAGTCGCGGCTGGGCTTGTGGTTGGGCTGGGTGAGGACTTCCACGATGTCGCCGTTCTGCAGCCGGTGGCGCAGAGGCACGATGCGCCCATTGACCTTGGCGCCCACGCAGGTGTGCCCGACCTCCGTGTGGATGGAGTAGGCGAAATCGAGCGGGGTGGCCTGGCGCGGCAGCACAATCACTTTGCCCTTGGGGGTGAAGGTGTAGACCTCTTCGGGGTAGAGGTCGACCTTGAGAGTGGAGAGGAACTCGCTCGGGTCCTGCATTTCCTTGGCCCACTCGATCAGGTGGCGCAGCCAGGCGATGCGCTGCTGGTCGTCGGCCGTTACCGCTTCACTGTCTTTGTAGGCCCAATGGGCGGCGATGCCTTGCTCGGCGACTCGGTGCATTTCCCCGGTGCGGATTTGCACCTCGAAGGGCTGGCCGCCGGAGATCACCGAGGTGTGGAGCGATTGATAGAGGTTGGGCCGCGGCATGGCGATGTAGTCCTTGAAGCGCCCCGGGACCGGCCGCCAGATCTGGTGGACGACGCCCAGGGCGGCGTAGCAGTTCCTCACCGAATCGGTGACCACGCGCACGGCCAGCAGGTCATAAATCTGGTCGAGCGCCACGCCCTGGCGCTTCATCTTCTGGTGGATGGAGTAGAGGCGCTTGATGCGGCCCTGGAGCTCGGCGGGAAGCTCGTTTTCCTGCAGCACCAGATTGATTTTCTGCTTCACCTCGGCCAGGAAGCGCTCGTTCACGGTGCGCTTTTCTTCCAGCTGGCGGCGGATTTGTTCCCAGGAATCGGCGTCCAAAGTGTGGAACGCCAGGTCTTCGAGCTCGGCGCGCATGCGGCCCATGCCGAGCCGGTGGGCGATGGGCGCGTAGATATCGAGCGTTTCGCGCGCCACGCGCTCGCGCTTTTCGGGCGGGAGGAACTCGAGCGTGCGCATGTTGTGCAGGCGGTCGGCGAGCTTGATGAGGACGACGCGCACGTCGTCCACCATGGCCAGCAGCATCTTGCGGAGGTTCTCGGCCTGGCGGACTTCCGGGTTGAAAAAGTCCAGCCGGTTGATCTTGGTGACGCCCTCAACCAGTCGCGCCACCTGCGTCCCGAACTCGCGCTCCAGCGCCTGCGGCTCGACCCGCGTGTCTTCCACTACGTCGTGCAGCAGGCCGACGCACACCGTGGTCACATCCATCCCCAGCTCGGCCAGCACCGTGGCCACCGCCAGGGGATGGGAGAGGTAGGGCTCGCCGGAGGCGCGGCGCTGGCTGCTGTGCTGGCGGGCCGCGAAGACGTAGGCGCGGCGCAGCAGTTCGAGGTTCTCGCCCGGGCGGGCGCGCTGGACCTTCTCCAGGATTTCGGTCAGACGCGGGTCGGCCGGCGGGGCGGCCGGCGCTTCCGGCTCGACGGTGGGACGCGGTTCGGCCATAGGCAGGAGTCCCTGCGCTGAAAGACCACGTTCAGCGCCTTCTCTATTCTAGTGCCGTTCCAACTTTTCCGGCTTAAGAAGTTGGGTCTGGCCGTAAGTCAGCGACGCCACTGTATTGCCCGCTCCTTGTGAGTCTTCGCCCGAAAAGAGTGAGCGACCGAGAACTAGACGAATCAAGTTGGAACGGCACTAGCAGAATGGAGGCTGCTATTCGGCGGGGGCGGGAGCGGGGGGAGCCGACTGCAGCTCCTGGCGCAGCCTATCGTAGCGCTGGAAGTAATCGTCGGCCCTGTCGAGGGCTTCCTCGCGCTCCTGGGGTGTCTCGACGATGTCGGCCTTCTGGCGGTAGATGAGGTTGATGTAGGCCAGGGCGTCGAGGTACTTGGGATTGATTTCGAGGGCTTTCTCCAGCATTTTCTGGCCTTCTTCCACAACGGGGCCGTTCTTTTCCGCCAGGGCACGGCGCTCCTTGGGGGGAAGAGGCTTGTCGGCGGCCACGTTGCGCAGGGTGGCGCGAACTTCCTGGTTGCGGGCGTAGGCGATGGTCCAGTCAATCACTCCGATGGAGTAATAGTGCTCGGGGTTGTCCTTGTCCACGCCAATCAGGCGCCGCCGGTACTCTTTGGACTTCTCAAAGTATTGAAACCTCTCCTCCTGTTTCTGGGCGCCGCCGGCCATGCCGTAGTAGATGCTGGCAGTGTAGGAGAGCGCGGTGACGTTGTCGGGGTCGCGCTCCAGCACCTGGCCGAAGGCCTCGATGGCGGCATCGGCGTTCTTGCGGTTTTCCTCCGTGGGAGAGCCGGGAGTGAACTGGGTGGCATAGGCGGTGGCCAGGTAGAGGCGGGCGTTGATGAGGCTGGGGTCGTACTCAATGGCGCGGCGGAAGTGGTCCACCGCTTCCTCGTAGCTGGCGTTCTTGTAGGCGCGCACGCCCTTGTTGAGTTCGTCGCGCGCGCGAAGCTTGTTGCAGCCGGTCAGCGGGAGAATCAGCAGCAGGCCCAGGACAGCCAGCAGCCTGACAGGGATACGCATCGATGCGCTCCTCAATGACTCCTGCGTTTGGGGCGAGCGGGACAGTGAGGCTACTCGCCCATTTCGATCTTCGAGGTAATCAGCCCGACCTTGTCCACCCCGGACAACTTGGCGATGTCAATCGCCCGCGCCACTTGAGAGAATTCCAGGTTCTCCGACGCCTTGATGAAAGCCACCCGCTCGGCGCGGTCCTTGAAGATCTCGGTCAGCTCCGGCCCCAGGGTCTCCCAGGTCACGTCCTTCTGGTTGATCTTCAGCGCCGTGCGATTGCAGCCGCCATCGGTGCATTCGATCTGAATCACAATCACCTTGCTGGGGTCGGCCGCCTGCTGCGGTGCATCGGGCGGGGGCGGCTGCGGCACCAGGGCTTCCAGTCCCTTGGGCGTCAGTGGCGTGATGACCATGAAGATGATGATCAGCACCAGGAGGATGTCAATGAAGGGGACAACGTTGG
>JAXIPK010000159.1:0-3872 GCA_045402975.1 Acidobacteriota bacterium | reverse complement strand
CCCCGCGTGAGCGATGGACGAATAGGCCAGCATGCGCTTGATGTTGGTCTGCACCAGCGCGCCCAGGTTTCCGACAAACATGGTGAGCACAGCGGTCCCCCAGAGCAGCCAGAGCCAGGTGTCATCGGCGGGGTCAAAGGCGGTGAAAAGAACCCGCAGCAACACCGCGAAGGCGGCTGCTTTGGGGCCGGTGGAAAGAAACGCGGTCACCGGCGTGGGCGCGCCTTCATAGACGTCGGGCGTCCAGGCCTGGAAGGGCGCAGCGGCAACCTTGAAGCCCAGCCCGACGAAGAAGAACGCCATCCCCATCACCGCCAGGGTGAGTCCGGGCGGCCCGGCTTGCAGCTTGTCGGCGATGTCGGTCAGCACCGTCGAGCCGGCGGCGCCGAAGAGCAGCGCAATCCCATAAAGCAGGAAGCCCGTGGCGAAGGAGCCCAGCAGGAAATACTTGAGCGCCGCCTCCGTGGATTTCTCGTCGGTGCGGCGGAAGCCGACCAGGATGTAGCTGGCGAGCGAAGAGGTTTCCAGGCCGAGAAAAACCATCACCAGCTCGTTGGCCGAAACCATGATGCCCATGCCGATGGCGCCGAACAGTAGCAGCGCATAAAACTCGGCGTGGTTGATGTTCTCGCGCTCGAGGTAGCGCAGCGAGGCCAGCACCGCCAGGGCGGTGATGAGCAGCAGCAGAAAGTGGAGGAAGATAGAGAAGGTGTCGATGACCAGCAGGCGGCCGAAGGCGTAGCCGGGATGAGCGGCCTGGACCAGCGTTGCCGCTAGCGCGGCTACCGCTCCCACAAACGCCACCGGTCCGAGAATGCGCTTGCCGCTGCGCCCCAGGAACGGCTCCAGAACCATCACCAGGATTCCGAAGACAGCCAGCACCACTTCAGGCAGGATGCGCAGCAGATCGTCGGTGGTGGGCATCATCGCTGCGCCTCGGATGGCGGCTTGTGGGCCAGCTCGTAATAGGGAGATTCGGCCTGCAGCAGGATGCGCTGCACCGTGGCTTGGGTGCGCCGCGTGATGAGCGGCGAGGCCAGGCCGAGCACGACAATCAAAACGGCGAGGGGAATCAGAATCACCAGCTCGCGGCGACCCAGGTCGGGCAGCGTGCGGTTGGCTTCGTGTTTAATCTCACCGAAGACCACGCGCTGGTACATCCACAGCATGTAGACCGCCGCCAGCACCACGCCGAAGGCGGCGACGGTTGCATAGGCCACGTTGGCGCGGAAGGTCCCGATCAAAACCATGAACTCGCCCACCCAGTTGATGAGCGGCGGCAGGCCCAGCGAAGCCAGCGAGGCGAAGAGCAGGAAGGCGGAGAACAGCGGGAGAGGCGTGGCCAGGCCGCCGAAGGCGGAGATCAAGTGGGTGTGGCGGCGGTCGTAGAGCATTCCAGCCAGCAAGAAGAGCGCGCCGGTGGAAAGTCCGTGGGCAAGCATGATGATGATGGCGCCCTGCATGGCGGTCTCATTCAACGCCATGATACCCAGCACCACAAAGCCCATGTGGCTCACCGAGGAGTAGGCGATGAGCTTCTTCAGATCGGGCTGCACCAGCGAAACCAGCGCGCCATAGATGATGCTGATGAGCGCCAGGGCCACGATGTAGGGCTGGGCGGCCTGCGTCGCTTGCGGGAAGAGCGGCAGGCAGAAGCGCAGGAGGCCGTAAGCGCCCATCTTGAGCAGCACGCCGGCCAGAATCACCGAGCCCGCGGTGGGCGCTTCGACGTGCGCGTCCGGCAGCCAGGTGTGGAACGGGAACAGCGGCACCTTGATGGCAAAAGCGAGGAAGAAGGCGCCGAAGAGCAGCAGCTCGGTCTTGAAGTCGAGGACAATCGTGTGCTGCTGCAGCGCGACTTGGATGTGCAGCAGGTCGAAGGTGCCGGTGGCCAGGTAGAGCCAGATGATGGCGATGAGCATCAGCAGCGAGCCCGCCATGGTGTAGAGGATGAACTTGATGGCGGCGTAGAGACGGCGCTCGTGGCCCCAAATCCCAATCAGGAAGTACATGGGAATGAGCATGACTTCCCAGAAAACGTAAAAGAGGAAGAGGTCGAGGGCGAGGAAGACGCCAATCATGCCGGTCTCGAGCACGAGCAGCATGATGAAGAACTCTTTGACGCGCTTCTCGATGCTCCACGACGCCAGGACTGCGAAGGGCGTGAGGAAGGCGGTCAGCAGCACGAGGACAAGGCTCAAGCCGTCGAGGCCGAGCTGGTAGAGGATGGGCGGAGAAGTAATCCAGACGTGCCGCTCGGCGAACTGGATGCCGCGCTGCGCGGAGTCGAACCAGAGCAGCAGCGGGACAGCGAGGGCAAGCTGGCCGACCGAAATCAGCAGCGCCAGACGTCGCAACGACTCCCGCGCACTGCCGGGAACGAACAGGAGCAGCAACGCTCCCGCGAGCGGGAAGAACGTGACGATACTCAGCCAGTATTCTTGCACTATTGCCTCATCCGAAAATGAAGTACGACAGTATGGCCAGGGCGCCGATGGCCACCCAGGTTCCGTAGCTGCGCGCGTTGCCGGACTGCCAGCGGCGCAGCCAGCCGCCGAGGTCCTGGGCGCGCTCGGCGGCGCCGTTGAGCGCGCCGTCCACCACGCCGACGTCGAACGCCTGCCACAGCACCTTTTCCGAAATCCAGTTCATCGGCCGGACGAAGAGGGCGCCATAGAGTTCATCCACGTAATACTTGTTCACCAGAACCCGGTACAGCCCGCGGAAGGTTTCGACCAACTGGTCGGCGAGCTGTGGGTTGCGCAGATAGAAGGCGTAGGCGGCGACAAAGCCGGCTGCCGCCAGCAGAACGGCCAGTCCCGCCAGTCCGAGCTCCTCGCTGTGTTCGTGGGGCGCCGCGCCGGCACGCAGCAGGGCGTTGGAGCCGGCAAATACCGGCTCAAGAAAGTGCTCGATGTAGTTGGGAATGTGGAGCGACTCGCCCATCGCGGCGGGAATCCCCACCCAGCCCCCAACAACGGAAAGCACGGCGAGGATAACGAGCGGCAGCGTCATGGTGGAGGGCGACTCGTGAATGTGCTTGGCGGTTTCGGGCGTGTAACGGCCCTCGCCGTGGAACGTAAGGAACACCACCCGGAACATGTAAAAGGACGTCATCGTCGCTGTGATCAGGCCCAGCAGCCACAGCGCCAGTTTGTCGGCGGTGGGCAGGCTGGGACTGGCGAAGGTCTGCCAGAGAATCTCGTCCTTGCTGAAGAAGCCGGAGAAAAGCGGCGCGCCGGCGATGGCGAGGGTGGCCATCCAGAAAGTCGCAGCGGTGGTTCGAATCTTCGGCCACAAGCCGCCCATCTTGCGGATGTCCTGCTGGCCGCTCATGGCGTGGATCACGCTGCCGGCGCCAAGAAAGAGCAGCGCCTTAAAGAAAGCGTGGGTCATCAGGTGGAAGATGCCGGAGGCGAAGGCGCCCGCGCCCAGGCCGAGGAACATGTAGCCGAGCTGGCTGACGGTGGAGTAGGCGAGCACGCGCTTGATGTCGGTCTGCACCAGGGCGATGGTGGCGGCGAAGAGCGCGGTCAGGCAGCCCACAATGGCGACCACGGTGAGCGCTAGCGGAGCGTGCGCGAAAAGAATGTGGGAGCGCGCCACCATGTAGACTCCGGCGGCCACCATGGTGGCGGCGTGGATGAGGGCGCTGACGGGCGTGGGGCCTTCCATGGCGTCGGGCAACCAGACGTGGAGCGGAAACTGCGCCGACTTGCCGACGCAGCCGAGGAAGATGCCCAGCCCCGCGATCGTGAGCAGCCAGTAAGGCATCCAGCCGTGCTCGCCCTGCTCCGCCTTGTCGTCCTTGAATCCGGTCTGATCGTGCTTCGGGCTCGCCACGGCCTCGACTTCCTGGCCGGGGTGGGGAG
>JAXIPK010000135.1:0-7250 GCA_045402975.1 Acidobacteriota bacterium | reverse complement strand
CCGTTGAACCCGACGTAGGCCAGCACGCCGCCCAGCGCGCCGCCCACGAGCGCCAGCAGCAACGATTCGGCCAGAACCGAGAGCGCCACCGGCGCGCCGCCGAACCCGAGCGCTCGCAGCGTGGCAATCTCCCGACTACGGGCGCTCACCGCCGAGTACATCGTATTGAGCGCGCCGAACACCGCCCCGATGCCCATCAGCCCGGCCACCAGCCCGCCCAGCCCGGTGACGATGCCGCGCAGGACCCGCGACTGCTCCTCGTAGTATTCCGCTTCGCGCTTCACGTCAACGTTCAACTGCGGGTTGGTGGTCAGCCAGTCCTTGAACTGGTCGAAGGCCTCGGGCGAGTCGAGGCGCGCGTAGACCGATTGAAAAGCGCCCGCCCGGCGAAACGCCGCCGCCAGCAGCTCACCGTCGCCCCAGACTTCCGAATCCGCCGCCGTGCCGCCGGTGGAAAAGACGCCCACCACCGTCCACTGGTCTTCGCCCAACTTGAGGGTGGTGCCGAGGTCGAGCCCGGAGAACTCCCGCACCGCGGCTTCCCCGACGATGAGCTCGTTGCGGCCGAATTCAAATCGCCGTCCTTCGACCATGCGCAGGTCCTTGCGCACCAAAAAAGCGCCGGTGCTCACGCCGCGCACCGGAACGTTGGCGTCGGTGCCGGTGGTGCGCTTGGGGAAATCGGCGATCATGAAAACCTCGGCCGAGGACACCGGCGTGGCCGAGGCCCGCTGAATTCCGGGCGCGTCCTGGATGACGCGGACTTCGTCGCGCGAGAGCACGCTCATCATCTCGGCGTTGCTGCCGCTGCGCGTGACGATGACGGTATCGGGCGAGCCGGTGCTGGCCATGGTGGCCTTGAAGCCTTCGCCGATGGAAAGCACGGCGACGAACACGCCCACCACGCCGGCCACGCCGATCATGGCGACCAGCGAGGCGATCCAGCGCTGCGGCAGTGTACGGAGGTTGAGCTCGACCACCACGATGATCTGTTCGAGCCAGCGCAGCATCGTCAAGGCCTCCCAATCTCCCGGTGGCGGGTGCCACCGGGCTCGGTAGAGAGGGTGAGGCGCAGCATTGTCAGACTCTCCGCAGCGCGTCGACCACGCGCAGCTTCATCGCCTGCACCGCCGGCAGCAGGCCGGCAATCAAGCCCAGCGCCGCCACGTAGCCGACGCCGATCGCGATATCGTCGGGCGGGAAGTAGAACACCGGCAGGAAGCCGCCCGTCGGGTCGCCCCGGAGGATGGCCAGCCACCCCAGCAGCAGCCCCAGCCCGCCGCCCAGCGCCGCGAGCGCCAGCGATTCCGCCAGCACCAGCAGCAGCACGGCGTGGTTCGAGAATCCCACCGTTTTGAGGACGGCCAACTCCGCCACGCGCTCGCGCACCGACTGCATCATGGTGTTGCCGGTGACCAGCAGGATGGTGAAGAACACCGCCGCCAGAATGCCGCCCAGGATGGCGCCGATGTTGCCGATTTGCTCGGCGAAGCCCTGCACGAAGGCTTTTTCGGTTGAGGTCTTGGTCTCGTAGGACGAGTTGGCAAACTCGGCGTCGATGCGCTGGGCGATCTCGGCGGCGTGGGGCGGGTCGTCGATGCGGATGATGTACCAGTCGGTGGTGCCGTTGCCGAAGGCGCGCGCTTCATCGAAGTAATCGTAGTGGAAGAGGAACTGCGTCAGGTCGGTCTCCGGCGTGGCGCCGTCGTAGATGCCCACCAGCTCGAACTCCCAGGTACTCGTCCCGTCCTTCTTGCGCCAGACCGTGGCCTGGATGGGGATGCGGTCGCCGATCTTCCAGCCGTACTTGTCGGCGATCTTGCGCCCGGCAATGGCCGCGGTGCGGTTTGCGAACCAGGCCTGCTTCTGCGCCTCCGGCAGGAGGAACTCCGGGTAGAGCCGAAGGTAGGCTTCCGGGGTCACGGGAAATTGTCCGAAGAAGTTCTTGGGGTCCTGATAGACGCCGCCGAACCAGTTGGCGTGGGTATAGTCCACCACGCCCGGGATGCGGGCGATGCGCGGCCCGTAGCTGACGGGCACCGGGATGCTGAAGCTGACCTTGTGGCGCAGCACCAGGCGGTCTGCGCCGGTGACGTCCACGCCCAGCTCGAAGGCCTTGTTGATGGCGGAGAGATAGCCATAGAGCACGAAAGCGATGAGGATGGAGAGCAGCGTGAAGCCGGTGCGGATTTTCTTCCGCTTCAGGCTGCCCCAGAGCAGCGGCAGGAATTTCATATCGTCGGCTCCGTGCCGAGCACGCCCTTGTTCAGATAGAGGATGCGGCGGGCGCGGGCGGCGGCGTGCGGGTCGTGGGTGACCATGACGATGGTCTTGCCGTGCTGCTGGTTGAGCGCTTGAAGAAGCTCGAGGATTTCGTCCTCCGACTTGCGGTCGAGGTCGCCGGTGGGCTCGTCGCAAAGCAGCAGTGTGGGATCGGCGGCGATGGCGCGGGCGATGGCGACGCGCTGCTGCTGGCCGCCGGAAAGCTGCCCGGGGTAGTGCTTGCCGCGATCCGACAAACCCACCACGACCAGCGCCGTCTGCACGTGCTTCTTGCGCTGTGCGCCCGAAAGCGGCGCCAGCAACAGCGGCAACTCGACGTTGCGCTCGGCGGTCAGCACCGGCAGGAGGTTGTAAAACTGAAAGACGAACCCGACCGCGCCCGCCCGCCAGCGCGCCAGTTGAGACTCCGACATCTGGTCGATCCGGTCGCCGTTGACGCTGACTACGCCTTCGGACGGGCGATCAAGCCCGGCCAGCAGGTTGAGCAGCGTGGACTTGCCCGAGCCCGAGGGGCCCATCAGCGCCAGGAAGTCGCCGCGGGGAATCTCCAGATTGAGCCCGCTGAGCACGTCAATGCGCTCGGTGCCGCGCTGGTAGACCTTGTGCACATTCTTGACACTGACCAGCAGATTGTCCGTACTCACGAGCCCTCCCGGGATTTCGGTCAGCGCACCACGACGCGGGCGCCGTCGGAAAGATCGTTGGGGCCTTCGATGACCACCTGCTCGCCGGCGGTCACGCCGGCCAACACGACGACCAGCTCACCCTCGGGCGCGCCCAGCCGCACGGCGCGGCGCTCGAGCCGGCCTTGCTGCACGACGTAGACGATAGTCTGTTCGCCCTCGCGGCGGACGGCGGTGCGCGGGATGAACAAGCGGCGCGCCGCCGCGGCCTGAGTATCGCCGGCCATTTCAAGGAAGCTCACCTTCACGCCCATGTCGGGCAGGATGCGCGGGTCGAGCTGGTCGAAGCCGACGCGCACCTTGACGGTGGCCTTCTGCCGGTCGGCGCTGGGGATGGTGGTGATGACGTGCGCCGGGATGCGCCACTCGGGATAGGCGTCGAGCGCCGCTTCGACTTTCTGGTCCGGCTGCACGCGGGCGATGTAGGCTTCGTTGACGTCCACTTCGATTTCCAGCGATTTCATATCGACGATGGTGCAGATGCCGGTGCGGGTGAAGCCGCCGCCGGCGGAGATGGGCGAGACCATTTCACCCACTTGCGCGTCCTTGGAAATGACGACGCCACTGAAGGGTGCGCGCACGATCGAGTCTTCCCATAAGCGGATGCGCAGCGCCACTTCGCCTTCGGCGACTTTCACCTCTTCGCGGCCCAGCGCCAGGCGGGCTTCGAGGGAATCCCCTTCCGCCTGGTCGGCGTCGAGGTCGGCCTGGCTTTTGATGCCCTGTTGCTTGAGGCCTTTGGTGCGCTCCAGGGTGCGGCGCGCTTCAGCGAGGCGCACTTCGATTTCCGCCAACGCGCGGCGCGCCGATTCCAGGCGCGCTTTGCTCCAGGCCAGCTCGGCCTGCGAGGTTGTGTCTTCGAGGCGCGCGACCACGTGGCCCTCTTTGACGTGCATCCCTTCTTCGACGTTGACCTCAGTGAGTTTACCAGTGATCTTGGCGGCGAGCGTGGCCTTACGCCGCGCGGTCACGTAGCCGGTGGCGTTGAGCACCGCGCCGGGAGCGCCGCTGCCGGCGCTCTCCTGCACCGTGGCGGTGCGCACCGTGGCGGCCTGCGCCTGGCCGAACCACCACCATCCGCCTGCGGCGGCGAGCGCCACGACGACCACGACCAGCAACACCCAGCCTATGTTGCTGCGCGCGGGCGCGCTGCGGTCGATGCGCAAGTCTTTCAGCATCTCACTTGGCTGGGGCACGGGATTCCCTCGAAGTCCAGGCCCTCATTATAAACGAACAACCGCCTGGCGCTATTACGGGCCGGGCGGTGGTTTGCGTTTTGGCGGGGAATCCGCTATAAAACCGGCGTGACGACAGGAAAACCAGGCGCGGCCGAAGCAACGGGGGGACGCGAGGCGGTGGTGGAAGTGGAGCGCACCTGCCCGCGCTGCAGCGCGCGGCTGCGCGAGCGGAGCTGCAAGCTCATCTGCGAGCGCTGCGGCTTCCATCTTTCCTGTTCGGATTTCTGAGCGGACGGACGCATCCAATTCATGATGAGTGTGGACGAACTGGGGCAAGCATTGCTGGCGCTGGGGTTCACGCGCGGGCGCATCACCTCGGCGCCGGAGAGCGACGCCTACATCTACCGCACCCCGCGCGTGCAGCTGGCGGTGGCGGTGCGGTCGCTGGAGAACTGTTTCCAGCCGCCCCATCAAGACGAAGCCGGCGCGCCCTGGCCGGCCTTCCTCAAGCTCGAAGCTCGCTGGCTGCACGCCGCCGACATCTTCCGCAAGAACGGCCTGCCGGTGCACCGCATCGCCTTCGAGCAGTACCTGACCACGCTGGGGAAGATCGGCGTCTTCCCTTCGATGGTGGAGAATTTCTATGAGTACGAGGAGCCGGATTTCCTCGACCTGGCCCTCAACGTCAACCTGCAGACCATGGCCGACGAGCTGACGCCCGAGGTCATCCGCGAGAAGCTGCAGCCGATGATGGATGCGCTGGTGCGCGCCGAAGTCCACCTGGTCTTCGGCGCCACGCTCGACGTCTTCCGCCACGAGCTTCGGGAGAAAGCCGAGCTGGCCAAAGTCCGCCTGCCCGGCGAAAGCTGATCCTGCGACGAAAAAAGGAGCGCTGCCGTGCCGCTCGAAATCAAAACCCGCGACATTGACGGCATCACCCTGGTGGAGCTGAACGGCAAGATCATCCTGGGCGACGAGTCGAGCTCGCTGCGCGAGGCCATCAAGGGGCTGCTGGGCCAGGGCAAGAAGAAGGTGCTACTCAACCTGGCGCGCATCAGCTTCATCGACAGCACGGGCGTGGGGACGCTGGTGGCGGCCTACACCTCGGCGCGCTCGCAGGGCGGCGAGGTCAAGCTGAGCAGCCTGACGAAGAAATTCCGCGAGACCCTGCAGGTCACCCGCCTGCTGACCGTGTTCGAAGTTTTCGACGACGACCAGGCCGCCCTGGCCAGCTTCACGAAATAGAAAAACAGACAAGCAGGTCCCTCGACTTCGCTCCCTGCGGTCGCTCCGCTCGGGATGACACCGGGAAGCAGGCTCTAGGCGCAGAGTGCGTTGACAACCGATCTATTTAGGTTGCAATTCCTTGATGCGTTTCAGCGTTTCTTCGGGCGGAGGGACGTTGAATTCCTTTTGCAAGGCTTCGGTGACCAGGCCGTTGAGCGGGGGATGGAGTTTCATGTCCTGGAAGGAAAGTGATCCTTCGGCGAAGAACTGCGTGCCGAAGAACTGGTCCTGCTTGAGGGAAGCCAGGTAGCGGTCGAGGGTGGCGGCGCTGAGCCACTTTCCTTTCGCGTGGCCTTTGAAGGCGGTGATGTTGGCCAGCACGTGCGCCAGCAGGAAGTGCTGCGGCTCGTTGCCGTGCTGGAGAATCATGGCGGCGTGGAAGTAGTCGTCGGCGGTGGCGAGTTGCTGCGCGCGCACGATTTCCTGAACGCGCTCGCGGCGCTGGCGGTCGCGGGCATTCAGCGCTTCCAGCTCCTGCGGGGAGAACTTGCTCCAGTCGAGGTCGCGGTCGGCTTGGTCGGCTTGGTAGAGCTTGGCCAGCTCTTCCGAGATGGGCGCAGGGCTTTGCGCGCGTGATGGAGCTGCGACGAGAATCAGCGCCAGGAATAGCAGAAGCGAAAGTTTGCGGGGCATCGGGTGTCTCCTTAGAGTCGGATTCCTTTGCTAGTCGAGGCGGTAGATGGTGAGGCCGCTGAGCATCTTGGGATAGAAGTCGGTGGACTTCTGCGGCAGGACTTCACCGGCCAGGGCGATTTCGCAGACTAGCTCGGCGCGCACCGGGTTGACGAGGAAAGCGATTTGCGCGTCGCCCTGGCGCACCAGCGCGACGGCCTCGTCGGCGCTGCGCAGGTAGCGGAGGTGCTTGCCGGCGCGCACCGCTTCCTCGTCGATGCCGAGGCAACGCTCGAGCAGCAGCTTGTGGAGGATTACGAGGTCGAGCCGGCGCTGCCGCGCGGAAACCTGCGGCAGGAGCTTGGCGAGGTCAGCGTTGGCTTTGAGCAGGAAAAGATAGAGGGCCGATTCAGCGCTGGCGACGACGCCGAAGCTGGGGCGCTCGGCGCCGCGCTCGGCGAGGTCGCGCAGCAGCTTGGGGGCGGCATCGGCGCCGGGGTAGGCGTACCAGTCGAAAGACTGGGCGGCCTTGTCGCGAAAGGCGCGGAAGTTGAACTCGGCCAGGTTCGAGACCACGCGGTGCCCGGGAAGGATGGTGACGCCGGGCTGCTCGGTGTGAACGAAAGTCATCATCACCTTCTCATGCGGGGCATCGGGGTCGCTGCGCCCGGCTTTCTGGCGGCACTCGTTGCGGTAGGCGAGCGCCGTTTCGTAGCGGTGGTGGCCGTCGGCGATGATGAGCTTCTTGGCCGCCATGATTTTCTGGAAGCGGCCGAGGGTGGCCGCGTCGCTGACCGGCCAGAGGCGGTGCACACAGTCGTATTCGTCGGTCAGCTCCTGCGGTTTCTCGCGGCGCGAGATTTCGTTGAGCAGCTTTTCCATCTCGTGCACCGGGTCGCTGTAGATCATGAAGAGTTGCCCGGTGTGGGCGCGGGTGTGGCGGAGGAGTTCGAGGCGGTCGGCCTTGGGCCCGCTGAGCGTCTGCTCGTGGCGGTGGACGACGCCGGCTTCGTAGTCTTCGATTTTGCCCAGGGCGATGAAGCCTTTGCGGGTGCGGCGCTCTTTGGCGCCGGGCACGGCGTACTCCTGGAAATAAACGTAGATGCAAGGCTCGGGGTCGGGGGCGAGGACGCCGGCTTGGATGGTGGCGTCGAGCCATTGCGCGGCGCGGGTGTAGACGTTGTCGGTGTCGGTCGCCGGCTCGCGG
>JAXIPK010000090.1:0-8648 GCA_045402975.1 Acidobacteriota bacterium | reverse complement strand
AGCGATCCTACCCACGGCGGTGTTGTCGCTTGCGTCGGTGCTACCGCCGAGCGCGCCCTGCCCCACCGCGGTGTTGTTGGCACCGGTGCTGTTGCTAAACAGAGCGATCCTACCCACGGCGGTGTTGTCCGCCCCAGAATTGTTGGCTCCCAAGGCATCGGCCCCTAGGGCGGTGTTGTTGGGACCGCTGGTGTTGGCGTCCAGCGCGAAGGCGCCCACGGCGGTGTTGCTGTTCCCCGTGCTAAGCAACAAGGCGTTGTTCCCAACCGCGGTGTTGCTGTTCCCCGAGACGTTGCCGCCCAATGCGTTGATGCCCAAGGCAGTGTTAGCGCTGCCGCCGGTGTTGGCGTCCAGGGCAAAGGCCCCGACGGCCGTGTTGCCCGCGGCCGTGTTCGACGTCAGCGCGAGGAATCCCACGGCGGTGTTACTGCCCCCGCTGCTGTTGGCGTCCAGGGCGAAGGCCCCAACGGCCGTGTTGCCGACCCCCGTGCTCTGAAACAGGGCACGGGCCCCCACGGCGGTGTTGTTGCCGGCCGTGTTAAAGCCTAGGGCATCCATTCCCACCGCAGTGTTGTTGCTCCCGGTGCTGTTGTTCCCTAGAGAACCAGCCCCCAGGGCGGTGTTGGAGTCGCCGATAGTGTTAGCTATCAGCGCGGACCTGCCGACGGCGACGTTGCTGCTTCCGCTGGAGTTCAACTGCAAGGCCTGTGCTCCCACCGCCGTGTTGTTGCCGCCGGTGCTGGCACTGAGGGCGAGTGCGCCCACTGCTGTGCTGTCGGTTGCGGTGGTATTGGCCCCCAGAGCGCCGAATCCCACGGCGGTGTTGCGGTCGCCCGACGTGTTGGCGTCCAGGGCAAGGGCGCCGACGGCGCTGTTGCCGAAGCCCGTGCTAAGTAACAAGGCGTTGTGCCCAACTGCGATGTTGTTGCCGCCGCTGGTGTTGGCGCCCAACGCGTTTACGCCCAGGGCAGTGTTCTGGCTGCCCATAGTGTTGGCGTCCAGGGCGGAGGCCCCCACGGCCGTATTGCTGACGCCGGCATTGACCGCTAGGGCATTGACTCCCACGCCTGTGTTCCCATTGTTCAGAGGAGCCACTTCGTGGGTGTGGTCGCTGCGGGCTGCGGTGGTCGCCGCGCCCGTTCCGGCCAGAGCTGGCATGTCGTCCACCTCGCAGACCACGGTCCCATTCACGCCGATCTCACGAATAGACTCCCCCAGTGGACAAAGCCCGCTTACCCGCGTCTGAATCACCGCGGTATTCACGGCGATGGTGCCGGTGCCGGTGATGGGATCGGGCGCGGCCGTGATGCCGGTGCCGGCGCTGATGCTGATGCCGCCGCCTCCGCCGCCCGTGGGTTGCAAGCGCGAGATGCTGACGCCTTCGCGGGCTGGGACAATCTTGATGGGCAGCACCACCGGTGTCCCCGCGAACGAGCCCAGGAACCCATCGACCTGCAACGCTCCCGGCGGGCCGTCGTGCGTCAGGATGGCCTGCCCGGACTGGTTGTCCGCCACTCCCAAGCCCGGCGCCGGCCCCGGCCCGGTGAAGATGGTCGGCGCCGTCGAGTTGGCCGCCAGCATCTGGTTGTGGATCGCCACCGTTGTGCCCCCGTCGTTGATCAGCCGCAGGGTGACGTTCAGCGTGTCCCGCCCGGTGTTCTGCAGCCGGTAGAAGGTCTCAAACCCTCCGAAGGTGCTCCACAGCGGGTTGAAGAGCGTGGTCTCGGCCACCCGCACGGTGAAGTCGCGGGCTTGCATGGTCGAGTTGGTCACGCTCACCCGGATGGTCAGGGCGCTGGCAGTGGTGAAGCTGTCCCGGTTGCCGTTGGGGATCACCGGGTCGAACTGCATGAGGTTGCGCGGATTGATGGAAGTGGGCGCGCAGTCCGACACGGCGTCGAGGGCGGGAAAGGCTGAGTCGGCGGCGGTGGGGTAGTTGGCCTCGGCCGCGTAGCTAGAGGCGCCGCGGGCCGCCACCGAGAACCAGAACGTGGTCATGGCGGGGATGTTGCCCGAGAGCGTGCGCCCGTCCGCCGCCACACTGGTCGGACTGTTGCAGTCCACACTCTGCGCCTGCGCCCCGACGGCAAAGGCCAGGCCCAGCAGACACACCCCTGGTAGAGAGACGGTTTTCTTCATCGCGGCACCTCGGAACCCTCTCGGGAAAGATTCGCGCACACTACGCCCCGAACGGGCCCAAGTCAAGGCGATTGAAGGAGAAGAGACTTGCTCAATGACAAAGCTACTTTTTCGCCACCACGACGACCTCGCCGCAATACCGGCGCAAGAAAGGAAATGTTCCTAACAAGAACCCATCTACCGCTTCCAAACTGCGGAGAATACGCCTGACCCATTCCCGCGTGAACCGCCCGCGGAAGAGCCGCTTGGCCATCGCCAGAAGGTTCATCGGTTGAACCTCCACCTGCCGGAAATGCGGCCGGAGCAGGGCAATTTCGTGGTCGCTGAGCAGGATGTCTTCGCCCGCTTCTTTCGGCTCGCCGCTCAGCCGCCAGCGCAGGCGTCGCGCCAGGTTGAGCAGTGGGTTGTTGCCGTAGGTTTCGACCAGGACGAGCGTGCCGCCGGGCTTCAGCACTCGCACCAGCTCCGCCAGCGCGCCCGGATACTTCAAGGTGTGGTGCAGCGCCGCGCCGGCGTGGATGAGGTCGAACTCGGCGTCGCTGAAGCAGCTCAGGTCGCTGGCGTCGCGCGCCAGCCCGCGCACGCGCTCGCTCACGCCGTTGATGCGCGCCAGCCGCAGCCCGACTTCAATGGCGACGGGCGAGAGGTCGAGCAGTGTCACCTGCGCGCCTTCCGTCGCCAGTAGAACCCCCCAGTTGCCGATGCCGCAGCCGTAGTCCAGGACCTTGCATCCGGTCAGCGGCTCGGCCAGCAGTCGCTCCAGCCCGGCGCGGAACAGCCGCCGCCGCTCGAAGTAGTAGTCGGCCGGGTCGTCCAACCGGGCCAGCATCGAGGCACGGTCGCACCGCAGGCAATGCTCCGGGTAGGTGAAATACGGGCGGTAGAAATCGTCGTAGTACTGCTGTTCTTGGCCGGCGGTGATTCTCACAGCGAGAACTCATTCTAGCACCTGCCGGCGCTATAATGGCCGCAGGATGCTCAACCGGGAACGGGCCATCGAGTTGGGCCGCGCCGTCGGCTTCGACAAGGTCGGAGTCGCGCCCGCCGCCGACTTGCCCGAGCTCGCCCGCTTCCCCGAATGGCTCGAGCGCGGCTACGCCGGCGAGATGGACTACCTGAAGAACCCCAGGCGCCGCGACGTGCGCCAACTCATGTCTGATGCGCGTTCGGTGATCTGCTGCGCGTTGGCCTACGACACTCCGCACCCGCGCTCCACCGAAACTCCCCCCGACCCCGAGCGCGGCTGGATCTCCCGCTACGCCTGGGGCGACGACTACCACACCATCATTGAAGAAAAGCTCGAAGCCTTGCGCGCCCGCCTTGCCGCCGAAACCGGCGCGGGCTTCGTCGCCAAGCTCTACGTCGACACCGGCCCGGTCCTCGAGCGTGTCCACGGCAAGCACGCCGGGCTCGGCTGGCAGGCCAAGAACACCTGCTTGCTCGACCCTAAGCTCGGTTCCTTCTTTTTCCTCGGCGTGCTGGTCACCAACCTCGCGCTCGAGCCCACCGCTCCGCAGGCCGACGGCTGTGGCGCCTGCACGCTGTGCATCGAAGCCTGTCCCACCGGCGCCATCGTCGAGCCCTACGTGCTCGACGCCCGCCGCTGCATCAGCTATCTGACCATCGAGCTCCGCGGCCCCATCCCCGATGAGTTCCGCCCCGCCCTCGGCCGCCACGTCTTCGGCTGCGACATCTGCCAGGACGTCTGCCCCTACAATCGCCGCGCCTGGGTGAGCGAGGCTGCGGCCTTCCAGCCGAGAGTCGCGCAGAAGGAGCACGAGTCGCTCTTCCACCCCCGCCTGGAGTGGCTCGCCTCACTCACCGAAGAC
The DNA here is from genome assembly GCA_045402975.1 of Acidobacteriota bacterium. Classification (GTDB taxonomy): domain Bacteria; phylum Acidobacteriota; class Terriglobia; order Acidiferrales; family 2-02-FULL-67-57; genus JACPRL01. The sequence goes on along the minus strand of JAXIPK010000090.1, from coordinate 4,680 downwards.
GACTTCAAAGAGGTGTTCAAGAACAGCCCCCTCCGTCGAACCAAGTGGCGCGGCCTGCTGCGCAACGTCCTCGTTGCCCTCGGCAACTCCCGCAACCCCCGCTTCCGCCCCCTGCTCGAGAAGTTCACGGGCTCAAGCGATCCGCTTCTGGCCGACCATGCCCGCTGGGCAATCGCTCAACTGCTTTCCTGACTTTCGACTTTTTGACTCTTCTACTCTTCGACTATACTCACTCGCGTTATGGGAGAGCTGGAGGGCTTTCTCCGCGTCTACGGCCTCTGGGCGCTTTTTTTCTTCGCCGCCATCGAGGGCGACCTGACGCTGCTGCTGGCCGGCATGCTTGTTCATCTCGGCATCTGGCAGCCGGGAAAGACGCTTGTCATTGCCGCCAGCGGCGCGCTGCTCGGCGACTGCTTCTACTTCTGGCTCGGCCACGGCACCGCCCGCCGCTGGCTGACCACCGCCCACGGCCAGCGCGTGATGCCGCGCATCGAGCGCTCCGCCCGCCGCTACGGCCTGGCTTCGCTTTTCTTCGCCCGCTACATTTACGGCACGCGAATCGCCACCATGTTTTTCTGGGGGATGCAACGCATCTCGGTCGCCAAGTTCGTCGCCCTCGACGCTCTCAACTGTCTCATCTGGGCTTCCGTCTTCGGCGGGCTGGGCTACTTCTTCGCTGATCAGTTGGAAACTCTGGTAGGCGAGCTGCACCGCGTCGAAACCTGGCTGCTGCTCGGCCTGCTGGTTTTCGCCGGCCTGCTCGGCCTGCGCCACTTTCTTGCCGAGTTCACCCCGCCCAAAGACAACGGGAACTCTGACAACAACAAGAAGTAGCCAAAACAGCGTTGTCATCCCGAGCGGAGTCCCGACAGCAGTCGGGACGCAGTCGAGGGACCTGTTTTATACTTTCTTCGTCCGATGCGCGCACGAGTACAATTTCGCGGCTTCAACCCGCAGGCTTTCGCCTTCTTCCGCCGCCTGGCGCGCAACAATCACAAGCCCTGGTTCGACAAGAACCGCCCCGTCTACGACCAGCACGTCGCCGGCGCGCTCAAAGCTCTCTTCGAAGAGCTGGTGCCGGTAGTGTTGAAGCTTGACCCCAATTTCGAAATCAGCGGCAAGACCGGACGTAACTTCTCCCGCATCAACCGCGACATCCGCTTCGCCCGCGACAAGTCGCCCTACCGCCGCAACCTCTATCTCTACTTCGGCCCTGGCAATAACCCGGAGTCCGATACGCGTCTCTACGTCGGGCTTTCCGCCGACGCCGTCACCTGCGGCTTTGCCACCTACGGCGGGCGCGACTCCGATCTTGAGCGCGCCAAAGCCCGCCGCGCCGCTCATCCTGCTCCGACCGACAAGTTGCTTCGCCGCCTCGCCCGCCGCTACGAAATCTATTGGCACGGCACCGAGCGCGGCGAGTGGAAGAAGTATTCGGGCGTGCCCAAGACCGACAAAGACTGGAAGCGCTGCCGCGCCTTCGTCGTCCGCCGGGTCTTTCCGCCCAGCCGCCGCGAGCTGCGCTCCCCTGCCTTCACCCGCACCGCTTCCCGCATCTTCCGCGACCTCTTCCCCCTCTACTCCTTCATCGCCGCTTCCTAATTCCCTTCCCCGTACCTTCTCTATTGGGGCCAAAGGCAATAGGCGACATACGCAAGGATAAACACCTCTGCCGCATCGAAAGCCGCAATCGCGCCCAGCACTTTCCGCAGCCGGCTTCCCTGCACCTCGGAGGCGCGTGAGGCTACCTCCTCCAGCGGCGGCAGCGACCTCTTCCTTTCCAGCGCCACCCAACCACCGATGTGCGCCGCCCCGAGCAACAGCACGGCCGCACCCGGCACCGCATCGCGGTTCAACAACCAGAAAACGAAAAGCACAACGTAGTAGAACGCCTCAAAGCGCAGGAAATTCATCAACCCAACCGCGCGCGTGAGCCACGACGGCTGCGCCGAACCGCCGCGCGTCGCGCTCGCCAGCCGCCCCAGCAGCACCCACTCGCCCACGTGCACCAGGATCATTCCCAGCGTGAGCGCGAAGACGGCAGTGGTGAACATGGCTCAGAATTCTACTGGACATCCGCAACCCAACGCGCAAAATATCCCCATGCAGCCGGAAGAGTTCGCTACCTTCAAGCGATTCGTCAAGACGCTGTGGTTCGCCCTCTTCATCAGCGTCTGCCTTTACTGGCCGATGCTGGGCTACCTGCAAATCGAACGGGACGAGCCGCCGCCGCCCGCGGTGGTGCAAGCCTTGACCTTCCTCGTCCTCGGAACCACCGGTGCCGTGCTCTTCCTTCGCTTCAACCTTATCTCAGCGGTGTGGTCGCGCCAGCCGCTCGAATCCGCGGCGCTCAACAAACTCCGCGCCCTCTACATCCTCTGCTTCGTGCTGGCCGAGGCTGTCGCGCTCTTCGGGATGGTTCTCGTCTTTCTCGGCGGCTCGCGCGACCAGGCCCTGTGGTTCTTCTCGGGTTCGGTCGTGCTCTTCCTGCTTTGCTTCCCCCGCACCCCGGAAACACCTGTCGGCCTCCCCCCTCAATGAACCTGCTGGCTCAAGCTCCCATTCTTCTTCCCTCGGGCTGGGACACCCACCTGCAGATGGCCCTGCGCTGGGTGCACATCCTGGCCGGCATTACGTGGATCGGCCTGCTCTATTTCTTCAACCTGGTCGCCACGCCGCTGGTGCCCACGCTCGACCCGCCGGCGCGCGGCAAGGTCATCACCCTCCTGATGCCCAAGGTGCTGTGGTGGTTCCGCTGGAGCGCGCAGGTCACCGTCATCGCCGGCACTGCCTACTGGGTTCTCATCCTTATTGCGGAGCGCGCGCCGCTCGCGCGCACGCTGCTGATTTGGAGCGCCCTCATCGCCGCCGCTTTCGGCATTCAAGGTCTGCTGCTGCGTATTCCGGCGCTTACCCGGAGCCGGCCCGTCTTAGTGTTGGCGATCCTGCTGCTGGTCGGCTTGCAGGGCCACTTCATCACCAAGTGGCTCACCTATCCCGGCATGAGCCACCGCTCGTTCTCGATTGCTGTCGGCGGCGGCATCGGCTTCTTTCTTCTGCTTAATGTCTGGGAGATTGTCTGGCCAGCGCAGCGGCGCTTCCTCGCCTGGTGTGCGGCCAATCCGGGTCAACCCCCGCCGCCGGACATCGCCGAGCAACTACGCCGCGCCCAACTGGTCTCCCGAGCCAGCTTCTGGCTCACCTTTCCTTTGCTTTTCTTCATGGCCGCCGCCAGCCACTTCCCGTTTTTCGTCAGCGGTTGACACCGGACGGCGCGGTTGGTATAGCGTTAGGGGAATTGTCGGGCAAGAGACTGAATCCAAGTTCCGGTGGAGGGAATCATGGCTGAGTTTCTATCTCTGCTGGCATTCTGGCAAACGCGAATCCTGCCTCCGACCGACCCCGGCACCATCCTTGACATCGTCCTGCGCTGGATTCACCTCCTCGCCGGCGTCACCTGGATTGGGCTGCTCTACTTCTTCAACCTGGTCAACGTGCCCGCCATGAAGCAGTTCGACGCACCCACCAAAGGCAAGTACGTGCCGGTGGTGGTGAACTCAGCGCTGTGGTGGTTCCGCTGGGGCGCGGTAGTGACGGTGCTGGCGGGCTTCATCTATTGGGCCCTGCTGCTGGCCAAGGAACCGCCGGAGAACATCGGCCGGCCCGGCTCGCTGATGGGCGGCGTGATGGGATGGTGGGTACTGACCGTGGGCGTGGCCTGGTTCATCAACTACTTCCTCATCAAGAAGGTTCCGGCCGTGGCCAAGAACGGGTACATCGTGGCTCTCATCGTGACCGCGCTGGCCCTCGGCATCCTCTGGGTGATGGTCTATCACGCGATGACGTACGCGGGCGCCAGCAACCGCACCATCGCCATCGGCGTCGGCGGCGGCTACGGCCTCTTCATGCTGCTCAACGTCTGGGGCATCATCTGGCCCAACAACAAGCGCGTCATCGCCTGGACCAAAGAAAACGCCGAGAAAGGCACCGCCATCCCCGCCGAAGCGGCGGCGCTCGGCCGCCAGGCTTTTCTCGCTTCGCGCTCCAACGCCTGGCTCTCGCTTCCGATGCTCTTCTTCATGGCTGCCGCCAGCCACTTCCCCATCTTCGTCGGCGGCTAGAACCGGAGCCAAACTGGAAGTTTTCTTGCAGCTCGTCCTGCAACTGCGGGGCGGGCTGTTTCATCTCAACTAGTGTCGCGCTACAAACCTGTGTAAGGAGGAAGAAATGTCCTACAACTGGAAGTTCAATCCGCGTCCCTATTCCGACGTCGAAGCCAAGGAGCTGCTCAAGGGCGTCGTCTCGCCGGAAACCACCGACTGGCATTACAACACCCACCACAAAGGCTACGTCACTGCGCTCAACAACATCGAAAAGGCGCTCGAGACCGCCGACCGCGCTACCGCCAACGGCAACTACAGCCAAATCGGCGAACTCAAGCGCCGCTTCACCTGGAACCATGCCGGCGCTCTGCTGCACGATGTCTACTGGTCGAACCTGGGCGGCGACGGAAACCTGGCGAACGGGCCGGAGATCAAGGCCGCCATCGAAAGAGAATTCGGCACGCTCGACCTCTGGAAAGCCGACTTCAAGGCCACCGCGCTGTCCGCCAAGCTCAGTGGCTGGGCGCTGCTGGTCTGCGACTCGCTCTACTCCGGCCGGCTGCTCAACGTCCTTGTC